>DASZKQ010000025.1:0-7955 GCA_035552835.1 Mycobacterium sp.
AGCCGCCGCGGTAGACGTAGCTCAATTCGCGCCGCTGCTCGGCGGGGTCCGGACGGTCGAGCACCCCGTAGTCGGGGTAGACCACCAGGCGCAGACCCATGGTGTCGCCGAATTTGCGGCGCGCCTGGTCGAGCAGCCCAGTCAGCCCGGCGAGGGTCTGCAACTGCTTGGGCGGGCTGGGCAGCGGCGATGCGACGCCGCCGGGCTGGGCTGGGGACCCTCGTCCGAATTAGCACCGGCATGGACCCTCGGCGGCGAGCTGGGTGGCTGTGCAGCCCCCACCCGATGCCCAAGCCCAACAACACCGCAACCTCCAGCGCAGCGCGGCGATACCGAGCCGGCCGGACTTGGGTGCCGTTGGCAGCGGCTGCAGTCGCACCGGCGAGCTTGACGGCTGTAGATCGGCAACCAGTGCGTGCAGGTCGGCCAGCGTGATGGCGGCAGTTGCTGAGCTGACCCGCTCGCGGTGCTCTTCGGTGGACAGCTCGCCATCTTCCAGCGCCGCGTCGAGGATCTTGCAGGTGTCTTCGCGATCGCTGTCCTTCGCCCGGGTAGCAGCCACGGCGATGATCGTAGAGCCGACGCCGCGGCCTGACACGTTTCCCGCCAAACCTAATCGGCCGGTTGTAATCACCGTGGTTGCAAGCCTGTTGGACGCGGCCGCCAACAGGCATAAATAAACAGCGTGTCAAGACAACCGCTGCACTTTCATTGGTTCCTGCCTACCTACGGGGACTCGCGCAACCTGATTGCCGGTGGCCACGGCAACACCATGCACGGCGACCGGCCGGCCGATTTGCGCTACCTCATCCAGCTCGCCCAGGCCGCCGAGATCAACGGCTTCGAGGGTGTGCTCACGCCCACCGGTCAGTGGTGCGAAGACGCCTGGCTGACCACCGCGATGCTGATCGGCAGCACCGAGTCGCTGAAGTATCTGGTCGCGCTGCGCCCGGGGCTGATCAGCCCGACGCTGGCTGCGCAGATGGCGGCCACTTTTCAGTGGCAGTCGCAGGGCCGGCTGCTGCTGAACGTGGTCACCGGCGGCGAGAGCATCGAGCAGCGGGCGTTCGGCGACTTCCTAGAAAAGGAGGCCCGCTACGCGCGGTGCAGCGAATTCCTCGACATCGTCCGCCGGTTGTGGACATCGGAGGATCCGGTAACGGTGAGCGGCGAACACCTACGCGTCGAGCAGGCCTCGCTGGCGCGGCGTCCCGACCCACTTCCGACAGTCTTTTTCGGCGGCTCGTCTCCGGCGGCCGGTCAGGTCGCGGCCAGGTACGCCGACACCTACCTGACGTGGGGCGAACCGCCCGCGCAGGTCGGCGAGAAGCTGGACTGGATCCGCGGCCTGGCCACCGCGCAGGGCCGCGAACTGAGCTACGGCATCCGGCTGCACGTGATTTCCCGGGACACCAGCGAGCAAGCCTGGTCGGAGGCGCAGCGGCTGCTGGGCGGTCTGAGCCCGCAAACCGTCGCCGCAGCCCAGCAGTCGCTGGCGCGTTCGGAGTCCGAAGGACAACGCCGCATGCGGGAATTGCATGGCGACGGCGGCGATTTCGGTGCGGGCGCGGATGCTCGACGGTTGGAGATCTACCCGAACCTGTGGTCGGGCATCGGGCTGGTTCGCGGCGGCGCGGGCACCGCGCTGGTCGGCTCGCACCAGGAGGTGGCCGACCGGATCACCGAGTACGCCGAGCTGGGGCTTGACCACTTCGTCCTGTCCGGCTATCCGCATTTGGAGGAGGCGTATATCTTCGGCGAGGGGGTGCGACCGATTCTCGGCCGCCGGGGTCTGCTGGGTCACGACGCCGCAGTGGCCAAACCCACGGGGCCGGTCCGGTCGGCGTTCCTGTCACAGGTCGGAGAAGTCAGCGCTTCCTGATGTGCTTTCCTCGACGGTCCTGCTCAACGGGCGATGACGGCCGAGGCGGCCAGCGCTCAACCGGCCGGCAAGGCACACCCGCAGCCCGGGCAGCTCTCGGCATCGGATCTTCGGACGTACTCTGGTCATCGTGCGATTGCAGCGACAGGTAGTCGATTACGCGCTTCGGCGGCGCTCTCTGCTGGCCGAGGTCTATTCGGGCCGGACCGGCGTTTCCGAGGTGTGTGACGCCCACCCGTATTTGCTGCGCGCTGCGAAGTTCCACGGGAAGCTCAGCCCGGTGATGTGCCCCATCTGCCGTAAGGAGCAGCTCACGCTGGTGTCGTGGGTGTTCGGCGACCATCTGGGTGCGGTGTCCGGTTCGGCACGCACCGCCGAAGAGTTGGTCATGCTGGCGGCCCGTTTCGAAGAGTTCTCCGTGCACGTAGTGGAGGTATGCCGGACCTGCAGCTGGAATCACTTGGTCAAGTCGTATCTGCTCGGCGCGGCACGGCCGGCCCGTCCGCCCAAGGGCACGCGGACGGCGCGCAACGGCGCCCGCACAGCCAGTGAATAACGAAGGACAGCAAGACAACTCGGCCGCTGGTACCCCGCGCGGGTCAGGGGCCGACAGTGGACCCAAACATCGGCCCGGCTCGCCGCCACGGCGTCGTCTTTCAGGCCCCTCGGTTCCCCCCGACGACCGGTTGACCACGATCCTGCCGCCGGTCAGAGACGACCCACGACGCCCGCTACGCGATCCGATCGAGGCCGTCAAGGCCGCATTGGACGGTCAACCGGCTCCCGCAACGTCGCAGCGGCGCGACTCGGTCGCATTGGCGACGGCCGCCCTGGAGGGCAAGGCGTCACCGCGTCCCCGGCAGCCGACGGGCGGAGGCGGCGGTGGCCGCCCGCCCGGGCCGCCGCCGCGCAAGCCCCCGCTGCCGGACGGGGGCTGGGTTCAGCGCGTCGACTGGACGTGGCTGGACCGCATCAACTGGTTGTGGGTGCGTCGCGGCCTCTACGCCGCCGCCGTGGTGTTGCTGCTGTTGCCGATCGTCACCTTCGCGATGGCCTACTTCATCGTCGATATCCCCAGACCGGGCGACATCCGCACCAACCAGGTGTCGACCATCCTGGCAAGCGATGGCTCGGAGCTCGCGAAGATCGTTCCGCCGGAAGGTAATCGCGAGGACATCAGCCTCAACCAAGTGCCGGTGCATGTGCGCCAGGCGGTGATCGCGGCCGAGGACCGAAACTTCTACTCCAACCCCGGCTTCTCCTTCACCGGCTTCGCGCGGGCGGTGAAGAACAACATCTTCGGCGGCGACACCCAGGGCGGTTCGACGATCACCCAGCAGTACGTCAAGAACGCGTTGGTGGGATCACAGCGTGCCGGGGTCGGCGGCCTGATCCGCAAGGCCAAGGAACTCGTCATCGCCACCAAGATGTCGGGCGAGTGGTCCAAAGACGATGTGCTGCAGGCCTATCTGAACATCATTTACTTCGGTCGAGGCGCCTACGGGATATCGGCGGCGTCCAAGGCCTACTTCGGCAAGCCCGTCGATCAGCTCACCGTGGCCGACGGAGCACTCCTGGCCGCGCTGATCCAGCGCCCTTCGACGCTAGACCCCGCGGTGGATCTCCCCGGCGCTAAGAAGCGGTGGAGCTGGGTGCTCGACGGGATGGTGGACGACCACGCACTGTCGCCGAGGGACCGGGCGGCGCAAGCGTTTCCGCCGACGGTGCCGCCCGATCAGGCCCGCGCGCAAAACCAAATCAGCGGACCCAACGGTTTGATCGAGCGGCAAGTGACCCGGGAGCTGATGGAGCTGTTCAACATCGACGAGCAGACGTTGAATACTCAGGGACTGCAAGTCACCACCACCATCGAGCCGCAAGCGCAGAAGGCCGCAGAGGACGCGGTGTCGAAGTACATGGAAGGGCAGGCCCCCGACACCCGCACCGCGGTCGCCTCCATCGATCCGAAAAACGGAGCGGTGAAGGCCTACTACGGCGGCTCTGATGCCAACGGGTTCGACTTCGCCCAAGCCGGCCTGCAGACCGGGTCGTCGTTCAAGGTGTTCGCGCTGATCGCCGCGCTGGAGCAGGGCATCGGTCTGGGCTACCAGGTGGACAGCTCACCGCTGACGGTCAACGACATCAAGATCACCAACGTCGAAGGCGAAAGCTGCGGAACCTGCAATATCGCCGAGGCCCTCAAGCGGTCGCTGAACACCGCCTACTACCGGCTGATGCTCAAATTGAAACACGGTCCGGAGGACGTCGCGAACGCCGCACACCACGCGGGCATCGCGGACAGCTTCCCCGGTGTCGCGCACACGCTCTCCGAAGACGGCCATGGCGGCCCGCCCAATAACGGAATCGTGTTGGGCCAGTATCAAACTCGGGTGATCGACATGGCCTCGGCGTACGCCACGTTGGCCGCATCGGGTGTCTATCACCGACCGCATTTCGTCCAGAAGGTGGTCAACGCCGAAGGCCGGGTGCTGTTCGACTCCACCAGCTCCAACGACTCCGGCGAACAGCGGATCCCCAAGGACGTCGCGGACAACGTCACGTCGGCGATGCAGCCGATCGCCGCCTATTCGCGCGGTCACGCGTTGGCCGGCGGGCGGCCGTCGGCAGCCAAGACCGGCACCACCCAGTTGGGTGACACCGACGCCGACAAGGATGCCTGGATGGTCGGCTACACCCCGTCGCTATCGACGGGGGTATGGGTGGGCACCGTTAGCGGGGACAAGCCACTGGTCAGCAAGGGGGGCTCGCCGATCTACGGCTCGGGTCTGCCCTCGGACATTTGGAAGGCCACCATGGACGGTGCCCTCAAGGGCACCACGACCGAGTCCTTCCCCAAGCCGGCGGAGATCGGTGGGTATGCCGGCGCGCCGGCAGCGCCGCCGCCACCTGCGCCGCCACAGATGACGGTCATCCAGCCCACGATTGAGGTGGCACCAGGCATCACGATCCCGATCGGGCCGCCCACCACGGTCCCGGTTGGGCCGCCACCTGGACCGCCGCCGGGCGGACCCGAGCCTGTTCCACCGCCGCCGTGATCGGCGCTTGGACTTCTCACCCCACCATTTCGCCGCGCCCGTTGGCCGCGGACTTGCGCTCCGCCGACGACCGCGATTGCCCCAGCCGCACCGACTTTCTGGGCGCGGCACTGTCCAACGTCGTCGGCGGCCCGGTGGGCCGGCACGCGGTGATCGGGCGGACGACTTTCCTGACCCCGTTGCGGGTGATGTTTTTGATCACGCTGGTGTTTTTGGCGCTGGGTTGGTCGACGAAAGCGGCGTGCTTGCAGAGCACCGGGACCGGGCCGGGGGAGGCGCGGGTCGCCAATTGGCAGAACCAACGCGCCTATTACGAGCTGTGCTACTCCGACACCGTGCCGCTGTACGGCGCGGAGTTGTTGAGCCAGGGCAAGTTTCCGTACAAGTCGAGCTGGGTCGAGAAGGACGCCGACGGCAAGCAACAGATCCGCTACGACGGCCGGCCCGCGGTGCGCTACATGGAGTACCCGGTGCTTACCGGGGTGTACCAGTACGTGTCGATGGCGTTGGCCAAGACCTACACCGCGTTGAGCAGAGTGACCGGGCTGCCGGTCATCGCCGAGGTGGTGGTCTTCTTCGATATCGCCGCAATCGGTTTGGCGTTGGCTTGGCTGGCGACGTTGTGGGCCACCGCGCGGCTGGCGGGCCGCCGGGTGTGGGATGCGGCACTTGTCGGCGCGTCTCCGCTGCTGATCTTTCAGATGTTCACGAATTTCGATGCGCTGGCAACGGCTTTGGCGGTTGGCGGGCTGCTGGCGTGGGCGAGGCGGCGACCGATACTGGCCGGCGTGCTGCTCGGGTTGGGTGTCGCGGCGAAGCTCTATCCGGCGTTGTTGTTGGGCCCGCTGCTGGTGCTGGGGATCCGGACCGGGCGGCTCGGGGAGCTGGCCCGCACCGCGGCGGCGACGGTGGCGACGTGGCTGGCCGTCAACCTGCCGGTGATGGTGCTCTACCCGCGGGGCTGGTCGGAGTTCTTCCGGCTGAACGCCCGCCGCGGCGATGACATGGATTCGCTGTTCAACGTCATCAAGTCGTTCACCGGCTGGAAGGGTTTCGATCCGAATCTGGGTTTCTGGCAGCCGCCCCAGAGGCTCAACGAAGTTGTCTTGACACTGTTTGTATTATGCTGTGCGGCAATCGGTTACGTCGCCCTGACTGCTCCGCGGCGGCCACGCGTGGCGCAGCTGGCGTTTCTGGTGGTGGCGGCGTTTCTGTTGACCAACAAGGTGTGGAGTCCGCAGTTCTCGCTGTGGCTGGTGCCACTGGCGGTGCTGGCATTGCCGCACCGCCGAATCCTATTGACGTGGATGACGATCGACGCGCTGGTGTGGGTGCCGCGGATGTACTATCTCTACAACGTGCCCAACCGCGGGCTGCCCGAGCCGTGGTTCGCCGCCACGGTGCTGCTGCGTGACATCGCGGTGTTGGCCCTGTGCGCGCTGGTGGTCCGCCAGATCTACCGGCCCGAGGAGGATCTGGTGCGCTGGGGCGGACGGGTCGATGATCCGGCGGGCGGGGTGTTCGACCGGGCGCCCGACGCGCCGCCCAGCTGGCTGCCTGCGGAGCTGCGTCCAGCTCGACTACGGCAATCGGCGCAGGCGAGCGCCGAGGCCGACCCGGATTTCGCAAGCTCGGCCACCGTCCGGTAGCCTGAGTCGGTTGCCGACGCAGGCGACCCTCCTGCCACGGACAAGACCGTGGCCGCACACGACCATAGGAGGTGATGAGGTTCCCATGCGTCCATACGAAATCATGGTCATCCTTGACCCCACCCTCGACGAGCGCACCGTATCCCCGTCGTTGGAGACCTTTCTCAACGTCGTCCGTAAAGACGGCGGCACCGTGGAAAAGGTCGACATCTGGGGTAAGCGCCGGCTGGCGTACGAAATCGCGAAGCATGCCGAGGGCATCTACGCGGTGATCGACGTCAAGGCCGCGCCGGCGACGGTGTCCGAGCTCGACCGTCAGCTCAGCCTGAACGAGTCGGTGTTGCGCACCAAAGTGATGCGCACTGACAAGCACTGACCGGCGACGATGCAGAGCGCGTGGCGCGATAAGGAGGAGCCGGTCAATCAAACCGAGCCTGTTGGCGAATGACCGCGCCTCGTCGTAGCCGTTGCGTAGGCTCTGCGACAGCACGCTCATGACCACCCACCTGCCGACTCCGGCAGGCCCACGAGGACTAGGAGGTCACTGTGGCTGGTGACACCACCATCACCGTCGTCGGAAACTTGACCGCTGACCCCGAACTGCGGTTCACCCCGTCGGGTGCCGCCGTGGCGAATTTCACGGTGGCCTCGACACCGCGGATCTACGACCGCCAGAGCGGGGAGTGGAAGGACGGCGAGGCGCTGTTCTTGCGGTGCAGCATCTGGCGTGAGGCCGCCGAGAACGTGGCCGAGAGCCTGACCCGGGGCGCCCGGGTGATCGTGCAGGGGCGGCTCAAGCAGCGTTCGTTCGAGACCCGCGAGGGCGAGAAGCGCACCGTGGTCGAGGTCGAGGTCGACGAGATCGGCCCGTCGCTTCGCTACGCCACCGCCAAGGTCAACAAGGCCAGCCGCAGCGGTGGCGGCGGCGGTGGCTTCGGTGGCGGCGGGGGCCAGCGTCAGCCGGCCCAGACCGGTGGCGGAACCGACAGCGGAGCCGGCAGCGGAACCGGCGACGACCCATGGGGCAGCGCCCCGGCCTCCGGCTCGTTCGGCGGCGGCGACGACGAACCACCCTTCTAACCTCAGATCTAGATAACGAAAGAGACAGACATGGCCAAGTCCAGTAACAAGCGGCGGCCGGCGCCGGAAAAGCCGGTCAAGACGCGCAAGTGTGTGTTCTGCTCCAAAAAGGGCCAAGCGATCGACTACAAGGACACCCAGCTGCTGCGTACGTACATCAGCGAGCGCGGCAAGATTCGTGCGCGTCGCGTGACCGGCAACTGCGTGCAGCACCAGCGTGACATTGCGATCGCGGTCAAGAATGCCCGCGAGGTGGCGCTGCTGCCGTTCACGGCCGCGTCGCGGTAA
>DASZKQ010000026.1:0-4126 GCA_035552835.1 Mycobacterium sp.
CCCGGCGATTCCGTCTACGAGTTTTTATCCGCCCGTACACTCGACACCACGGTCCCGCCGTACTAGACACATCGCAAGGAACGCCATGGATCCAAAACTGGTAGCGATAATCGAAGATTACGCGCGCACGCATGGGTTGAATCTGCCGCCGCACCAAATCGTGTCCGACATGGTGGCCTCCGGCCCTTCGGGGGTGGAGCAGCTGTTGGCCTTGCTGGGCGTAACCGTCAATGCCGGCGATCCCTTAGACAACTCGCTAGCGCAGGGCGGGCACACCGCGCGCGAAGCTGGACTCAACGGCGCCATGACGCAATTCCCCGCCAATGAAGAGAATTCGGCCGCGCAGATGGCCGGTACCGGCGGCAAAGACCCGATGTCAGAGCTGAGCAGTCTTAGCCAAGCCGCAACAGGGATCGGCCAGGCTATCACCGGCGCGTTTCAACCGTTTGCCCAACTCGGGCAACAGATTCCGCAGCAAGGTATGCAGGCCATGCAGGCGGCCATGGGCGCGTTCCAGCACGGCGCAGGAAGTGGCGCGGCAGCCGCCGGGGCGATACCCGGCGGGTTGGCCGGCGCGGCCGGCGGACTCGGCGGTGGCGCCGGCGGGTTGGCCGGCGCCGCGGGTGGTGCGGGCGGCGGGTTGGCTGGCACTACTCCGGCCGCGCAGCTCGGGCCGCCGCCGACTCCCTCAGCCAGCACCGTTCCCGCATCGTCGGCCACCTCGCCGCAGGTGCCGGCGGCCCCAACGGATTCGGTAGGTGGGGCTCGCGGCGGAATGGGCGGCATGCCGATGGTGCCGCCGGGTGCGATGGCCGGTGCCGGCGGGTCGGGAAGCGACAGCAAGCCCGACACCAAACGCGTTGTGGCGCCTTCGGTGAAGAACGGCGCACCGGTGCAAGGACGTATCGTCGCTCCGCCGACTGGGCCGGAGGTGGTGAAGCGAGTGGCGGGCAAGCCCGTCGCGGCCCGGCGGATACTCGCCCCTGACCAGAATCCCGACGACGACGAAGGCGACGCCAAGCACTGATGCCGGTTTTCGTCCGCAGGCTTTTCGGCATCGGCAAGCTGCCACCCCACGTGCGCGCCGAGGTCGAGGCGGAGGGGCTCATCTACTTCGCCGATTACGTCGCAGTCACCCGGCGGTTCAGCGGCGCGATCCCGGGTCTGCGCTCGGCGCACAGCGTCGCCAGCTACGTCGGGTCGGTGGCGCTGTCCTCACAACGCGTGCTGGCAACCCTGTCGTCGCTACCCAAACTGGCCGGCCCCACCGTCGACGTCCGTTGGGACGCGCCGCAGTCCGGTGCGGCGACCGCAGAGCTCTCATCAACGGGCCTACAGGTTGATATCGACGTCAACCAGGTGGACGAGTCGTTCACCGGCCAGCTGTCGCTGCACTACAAGATCGCCCTGCCCGGCGACGTACTCACCGGGTTACCACGCCGATCGCTGAGCTTCGACATGCCGCCGGAATACGTTTTCCGCGCCGTCGGCGTTACCTACCGGCCGTAAGGGATCGGTGGTGCTGCCAGGCCTGCGACGTTGCCGACAAGTCGGGCCACGGCGGACGACGTAGCAGCGCCGCACTGGCGAGCACCGCCGATATCAGGCCGGTGATCACCCCGATCAGCGCGATCCGGTTCGCATCGACGGCGGGCACCCAGCGCACCTTGCCGCCGTGGACGACAAACACACCAACCGGGCTCGCGGTGCCGGCGCGGACCTTGGCAACGGTGATCACCGTGCCGCCGTCCGCGGTTCGGTAGGGCTCACCGTAGACGCGCCCGCGAGTGCCATTGGTGGGCAATTCGTCGAGTGATTCCGGAATTTTCATCGGACCGCTCCTTTTCAACGCTCGAAGTCAGTCTGGCAGCACACGACGGTTCCTACCATGGCTATATGGGCGATCATGCGTTTACTCCGCAGGAGCGGCAAGCGGTGTACCGGGTGATCTCCGAACGACGAGACATGCGCCGGTTCGTGCCTGGCAGCACCGTGCCGGAGGACGTCATGGCGCGAGTGCTCCAGGCCGCGCATGCCGCGCCCAATGTGGGTCTGATGCAGCCGTGGCGGTTCATCCGGATCACCGATGATTCGCTACGACGACGCATCCACGCCCTGGTCGACGAGGAGCGGCTGCTGACCGCTCACGCGCTGGGCCAACGGGCGCAGGAGTTTTTGGCGCTGAAGGTCGAAGGCATTCTCGACTGCGCCGAACTGCTGGTGGTGGCCCTGTGCGAGGGCAGAGACAGTTACGTCTTCGGGCGTCGCACCCTGCCGCAGATGGATCTCGCATCGGTGTCATGTGCGATCCAAAACCTGTGGCTGGCAGCACGATCCGAAGGCCTGGGGATGGGGTGGGTATCGCTGTTCGATCCGCCGAGGCTGGCGGCGTTGCTGGCCATGCCCGCGGATGCCGAGCCGGTAGCGATCCTGTGCCTTGGCCCGGTACCCGAATTCCCGGATCGACCCTCGCTGGAATTGGATGGCTGGGCGTTGGGCCGGCCGCTCGCCGAATTCGTTTCGGAGAACGGCTGGGGCAAAGAGCCAGGCATCAGCTCATCGCCAGTTGCGCGATGAGCGTTTCGATGGCCGCCGCGGCGCCAGGAGGAACGGGACGCTCAGACTCCGCGTCTTGAACGACGGCGGTGGGAACCCCGGCGGCGTTGGCGGCCTCGTCGATGTTCAGCTCGGCCCGGTGCCGCGCCCCGTAGAGCCGTTGCCCCAAAGTGGCCGACGACGATCGCGCGGCGCGCAGCATCAGGTCGTTGTAAGCCCGGCGCACGGAGCTAAGGGCGAGCACCACCGACGGCGCGCCTCTGGCATTGCGGGCAGCGTTAGACGCCACCGCCTCGAGCTTGCGCAGGTCAGCGAGGATCGGGCTGGCGCTGTGAGCGAACTCCGGCTCCGCGTCCTTCGGTAGCGCGGCCAGCGCCGTGGCGATGGCATGCATGGCTAGTTCGACGGCCTCGGCCATCAAAGGGGCCTGGACCGTGTCGGTCAGCACCTCGGTCGCTTCGCCGCCCTGGGCCACCGCACCGCCATTCCGGATGCGGGTGATGGTGCCGGCCGGCCAGTCCAGCACTTCTTCCAGCTTGGCCAGCGTTCCGCGGCGAGGCCAGCTACGCCCCTTTTCGAACGCGATGAGGGTGCCGGCGTTGATGATTTTGTCTCTGGCCAGACTGCGCTGGGTGATGTCGAGTTCGCGTCGCCGCGCGGCGACTGCTCGGCCGGCCCGCGCCACGTCGGGATCGGTCTCGCCCAGCTCCTCCCACTTTTCGTCGTCATCAGCGTCAGCTTCGACCGAGGCAACCGCCACCGTCGCTTCGGTCGCATCGCCGGGCACGAGGTTCACTGGAATACCATCCGCAGCTCCCAAATGAATAGTCGTTGGACCGGTGATCAGCGCGGAGCTGCGCCGCACGCCGTCGACGAACATCCCGTTGGTGCTGGTATCGAAGGCCTGCCAGCCGTCGCGGCGCGGCTCTAACCGAACGTGCGAACGTGAGATCCGGTCGTCGTTGACCCGCACTGTCGCCCCGGGATCTCTACCGATGACGGCTACGCCGACGACGGGATCGAGAGTGTGCGACTCGGGTCCGATCCGTACCGCTAGGGTCGGCCCGGATGCTGAGGCAGCCTGGCCAGTTGTCAAGGCACGCTCCCTTCAGCTCCACATCGGCCGCGCTACGGCATTTCGACCGCCAGCCCGAGGAGATGCTACATCTTTCCTGCGACGCCTAGTGCGGACGCGGGTGAATTACGCTTTGTTTTCCAGCGGGATCGGCTGCACCTGAGCGTGTCGCATGTCGTTAACTCGCTCCAATAGCGATCAGTTGATGCGCTAACCATAGCACCTACGCAATACTGTTTACGCATGTCATCGACATTTTATCGTAACTTTGCTCGATCTGGACGGCTCGATCCGTAGCGGGTCTGCGGTAAAACTGTTGCACTTCCACATCGCCTCGGATACAGTCGTAGCACCAGCGGTGCGGGCGCATCGCAAAGAAGGGGCAAGGCTATGACTGCAACTGTCGCACCGCTGACGGCGCCATCCGAGGAGTTCATCCCGGTCTGCACGACTGACCCGGAGCGTTGGACCACCAATCCGGACGACGAGGCGAAG
>DASZKQ010000027.1:0-2461 GCA_035552835.1 Mycobacterium sp.
CGCGCGACCAGGACCACCTCGCCGCCGGCTTCCGCGATCTTCTTCGCCGCTGCTTCGCCGATGCCCGACGATCCGCCGGTGATGAGGGTGATCGTGCCGTCGACGGCGTCGTCCAGCGTGCGCCCCTGCACCGCATCGAGCAGATTACGCAGGTAGAACGGTCGATATCGGCCCGCCGAGTTCGGGGTGTTGAGGAGGTCGGACACCGCGGCAAACGGCCTTTCGACGAGACTGGTCAGGTCACCCAGATTCATAGGTTTCTCGCTCCCGGTGGTGTTCTCCGTGGATTCCCCACCGAGTCTGCTACAAGGGTGGAAAGTTCTGGTGATTCTCTGGCAATCGGCTTGTTACGCCGGGTAATCGCTCGGTGATGGCGCTCTAACTGATGAGCAACGGCCGCATGGTCCGCTATCGGCATGCGAATGCTCTCACTTCTCCGCAAGCGCAAGGCCGACACCATCTACGGCCGGATCGGCGGTCATCAGGCTCTCGAAGTCGTGGTCGAGGACTTCTATTGCCGCGTGCTTGACGACGATCACTTGTCGGGCTTTTTCGCCGGAACGAACATGAACCGGCTGAAAGGCAAGCAGGTCGAGTTCTTCGCGGCAGCACTCGGCGGGCCCGAGCCGTACAGCGGCGCGCCGATGAAGCGAGTCCATCAGGGTCGCGGGATCACGATGCACCACTTCAACCTGGTGGCCGGACACTTGACGGACTCATTGTTGGCGGCCGGTGTGCCCGAGGCGACGATCGCCGAAATCCTCGGTGCCATTTCACCGTTGGCCGCCGACATTGCATCGGATCAGGCCACGGCCGACGTCTGATCGCCCCATCAAGCTTCGCCGGGCGTGCTTCGGCTGCGAATTATCTCGGCCTGGGTCCCGCGTCGACTGCACGCTCGGCGAACCTCACCGTTACAACGCGGCGTCCGATAACAAGGATCTCCACACAGGCTCTACCCCTCCTCTTTGTTGTTCTCTAAGTTGTCCTCTAACTTGGTGTTCGTCGAGCTGAGGAGGCGGGCATGAGCGTGTACCGGGTCACCGAACTCATCGGGACGAGCCCCACGTCATGGGAGGACGCAGCGACCGAGGCTGTGCGGCGAGCGCAGCAGACCATCGATGACATCCGCGTCGCCGAAGTCCTCCAGCAGGATATGGCGATGGACGAAACGGGTGGGATCACCTTCCGGACCAAGCTTCGGATCTCCTTCAAGATCCGGCCAGCCAATACGGCGGCAAGCGGCTCTTAGCGGGCGGCGAGGTTCTCAAGCCGGTCGTGCAGGTAATCGGCCACGCCGCGATCCTTGGTGAGCTCAATCGCCCGTCGATACGCCGATCGGGCTTCGTCAAAGCGCCCGGCCCGGGCCTGCAGGTGCGCGCGCGTCGTCCAGGCGGGCTGGAACCGCTGCACCGCCGGATCGGTGATCGCGTCCAGCGTCTGCAGACCGGCATCCGGTCCGTCGATCTCGGCGTCGACGGCCGCCAGGGCCACCGCCCCACCCAAGGACGGCGCGACCCGAAGCAGAGCCCGATGCAGGCGACGCAGCGCGGGCCAGTCCACCGGTCTGCTGCAGTGTGCCGACTGGATCGCCGCCTCGTACTGGTAGCGGCCCGGTCGACCAAAGGCGTGGGCCCGGCGCAGCAGGGCCTCGCCGCGGGTGATCAGCGCCGAGTCCCACAGTGCCGGGTCTTGCTGGTCGAGCGGCACGAACGCACCGTCGCCGGCGCGTCGGGCCGCTCGGCGCGACTCCGACAAACAGACCAGCGCCGCCAGACCCAGCGCCTCGGCTACGTCGGGAAGCAGCTCGACGAGCACCAGCGCAAGATGAAGCGCCTCAGCGGACAGCGATTCGTTGGCAGCACCCGCTGCTTGCCAGTCGATCGCATACGCGCCGTACACGGCCTCGAGTACAGCGGGCAACCGCTCCTCGAGGTCGGCGCGGGCGGGCAGTACGAACGGGATACGGGCGTCGCGGATGCGACGTTTGGCGCGTACCAGCCGCTGGGCCATCGTCGCGGTGGGCACCGCGAACGCCTCCGCGATCGCCGCGGCGTCGACGCCGAGCACGGTCTGCAGCATCAACGGGGTGCGGCAATTTGCGGCGATCGCCGGGTGAGCGCACACCAGCATCAACTCAAGACGCCGGTCAGGAAAGGCGTCGGTATTGAATTCTATTGTATCGCATGGAATTTCGGATATCGGGTCGGTCATCCGGTAGGCGTGTGATTTCCAGTGGTCGCGCAGCCGGTTGCGGGCCACGGTGAGCACCCAGCCTCCCGGGTTGGCGGGGATGCCCTCGGCCGGCCATCGGGTCAGGGCCCGCTCCAGCGCGTCGGCGATGGCGTCCTCGGCGGCGGCAATGTCGCCGTTGCGCGCGGCGAGCATCGCCAGCAGCCGGCCGTAGCTGGTGTGAACCAGCTCGGCGACCCGATCCTGCGCCTCACTCAGGGCTGTACCA
>DASZKQ010000028.1:0-6084 GCA_035552835.1 Mycobacterium sp.
CGCCGGGGCCGAGAGGGTTCCAGTTCACCGCGCCGGGAAGGAATTGGCCCTGGCCCAGCGCGATGAAGTCGGACGCGGCCGCGCCGACGTTTTGGAACCAGTTGAAAGGGGTTCCGATGGCGGCGCCCGTCGAGGACGACACTTGCGCGGGATCCGTAGCCGCGCCGCTCAGCGCACCGAGACCGCCCGACAACGAGGTTGACCCAGTCGCGGCCTGGTTGGCCGCTTCGGTTTCTCCATAGGAGCCGGCGCTGGTGCCCAGGGTGTTCACCATCATCTGGTGGACCGCCTTGGCTTGGTCGCTGACCTGCTGGTACCAGGTTCCGTAGGCGGAGAATTGCGCGGCCTGCAGCGCCGATACTTCGTCGGCGGCTGCGGGAACCACGCCCGTGGTCGGGGCGGCGGCCGCCGCGTCCTGAGCGGCCATTGACGTGCCGAGGGTTTCCAATGCGCTCGCCGCAGCCGTCAACGCTTCAGGCTGCGTGGTCACGAAAGACATAAATTTCTCCTCACGAAAACAGGCCGCCCAATGAGGGTTCGGCGGCGGCGATGGGGTTCTTTAATTGAGCGGCCCTAGGGGCCCGCGAACGCCGATTTCCCAGAATTTGCCGGAAATACTCCGGTAACGAGGATTTAATGCGCGCAGCAATTTTCGGTGCGGATGTCACCCCCGGGAGGGTGAAAACAAGAAACCGACGCGGCGAAATCAGCCGCCGGTTGACACCTCTGCGTCAGCTCGAGTGGATTGCAGCGCTGTGCCCTTGGTTTCGGGAAGTAGGTAAGTGCACACAAAGCTGGCCAAGGCCAGGATGGCCAGCATGGGGCCGACCGCCCAGCTGCCATAGGTTGCCTGCAGTGTTCCGGCCACCAACGGCGGCAACGCGCCGCCAAGGACGCCGGCGAGGTTGACCGCCAGCGCCGATCCGCTGTAGCGGTACCGGGTGGCGAACAGCTCGGGAATGAAGGCGCCCGTCGGTCCGGAACCGATCGCGGCAATCGCGAACATGCCGACGATTGCGACCGCATACAACGCAGGCTTGCCGCTGTCCATCAACGGAATCACCACAGCCGCCCACAGCACGCACCCCGCCCAGCCCAGCAACATGATCGGGCGACGCCCAACGCGATCGCACAGACTGGCCGATAGTGCGACGAACGCAATGCTTGCCAGCCCGCCCAGTGCGCCGACGGCCCAGATGAAACTGCGGGTGTAGCCCAGATGGGAGTGGGCGTACACGGTGAGATAGGTGTTGCCCATGTAGGCGAAGCCGAAGCCACCCAGGATGCTGCCCGCGGCCAACAGGATCTCCCGGCGTTGCAAGTGCACCAACTCCGCGATCGGCGCCGTGGGAACGAGGTTTCGGGCCTTCTCCTCGGCGAATACCGGAGTCTCGTCGATCCGCAGGCGCACATACAAAGCGATACCGATCAGAGCGGCGCTAATCAGGAAGGGTATGCGCCACCCCCACTCCATGAAGGCGGGGCTGTTCTCTCCGATGCTGAAGTTCACGCCTAGAAACGTCAGGCTGGAAAGCACCCCCGCGGTGCCGCCGCCGAGCAGGGTGAACATGCCATACCGGCCGCGGCTGCCGGCTGGCGCGTGCTCGGCGCTCAGCAACGCCGAGCCCGCCCATTCGCCGCCGACGGCGAACCCTTGCAGCAGCCGCAGCGCAATCAGAATCAATGGGGCTGCGGTACCGATGGCCGCCGTGCTGGGAACTACGCCCACCGACACCGTGGCGACGGCCATCAACAATAGCGTGACGATCAGGGTCTTCTTCCGGCCCAGCCGATCCCCGAAATAGCCGAAGGTGGCCGCGCCAATAGGCCGAGATACAAACGCACTGGCGAACGTGCCCAGCGAGGCGATGGTGGCCAACGTGGGACTGAGGTGCGGAAAGAACACCGTGGGAAACACCAGGGCCGCCGCGGTGCCGTAGATCAGAAAATCGTAGAACTCGATGGCCGAGCCGACCAGACACGCAGCGGCAACTCGCCTCATTGGCGTGACGCTGAGTCTTTGCACGATAACGACGGTACTGAAAAGGACGCTAGTGTCACACCAGCCGCGCGCCGTTAGCCGCGGGTCAGCAGCTCCTTCTTCAGCACCTTGCCCATCGCGTTGCGTGGCAGGGTATCCACAACCCGCACCTCACGCGGTCGCTTGTGCACCGAAAGTTGTTGGGCAACATAGTCGATCAATTCCCCCGGCTCGGCGTCACCAACGACGAACGCGACGATGCGCTGGCCCAGGTCTTCGTCGGGCAGCCCGACCACTGCCGCCTCGGCCACACCAGGGTGCCCGAGCAGCGCCGTCTCGATTTCACCGGCGCCGACACGGTATCCGCCGGACTTGATCAGGTCGACCGACTCGCGGCCCACAATGCGATGCATACCGTCGCGGTCGATGACGGCGGCATCGCCGGTGCGATACCAGCCGTCGGTGTCGAACGCATCGGCGGTGGCGTCCGGCCGATTCAGATAGCCGTCGAACAGGGTGGGGCCGCGAACCTGCAGCCGCCCAATCGTTTCCGCGTCGTGCGGCACCGGGCCACCGTCGTCGTCGGCCAATCGGGTCTCGATGCCGACCAGCGGCAGCCCGACCCAGCCGGGACGGCGTTCGCCGTCGGCGCGGGTGGACAGCGTGATCAGCGACTCGGTGGCACCGTAGCGTTCGACGGGCGGGTGCCCGGTGAGCCGGACCAACTGGTCGAACACCGGCACCGGCAGGCCGGCGCTGCCGGACACCAGTAGCCGCGCCGGCCGCAGCGCCTCGGCGGCCGGCGAGTCAGCCACTACTCGTGACCACACCGTCGGCACACCGAAGTACAGCGAGCCCTTCGCTGCCGCGTAGGCTTCCGGCGTCGGATTTCCGGTGTGCACGAAGCGAGTTCCAACTCGCAGCGACCCGAGCAGACCCAACACCAGACCGTGCACGTGGAACAGCGGCAGCCCGTGCACCAAGGTGTCCTCGGAGGTCCACTGCCAAGCCTCGGCGAGCGCGTCTAGGTCGGCAGCGATCGCCTGACCGCTCAGCTGCACCCCTTTGGGCGGGCCGGTGGTGCCCGAGGTGTAGATGATCAGCGCGGTGTCCTGCGGGGACGGCTCGGGATGGCGGTGCCAAGACCGGGCGTGTGTGCGCACCGGGATGTGCGGCAGGCCCTCCGGCTCGTCAGGCAGCGGGCCGAGCCAGGCCTGCGCACCGGAGTCGGTGAGGATGTGCCGGCGCTCGGCCTGCCCGACGTCGGCGGGGACCGGCACTACCGGCACGCCGGCGATCAGGCATCCGGCGATGGCCAACGCGGTCGGCGCGGTCGGCGTGGCCAGGACAGCAATCCGGTCCGCGCCGCCCACCCGCTCGGCCACGGATGTCGCGGCGCCGACGACATCACTGCGGCTCAGCGTGACGTCGCCAATGCGGACCGCGTCGCCGAGATCGCGGCCGCCGGTGATCGCGGCGGGATCCAGCGAGGTCAGCAGCACGTGTGCAGGCTAGCTCATCACCCGATCGCCGATCACCCGGTCACGGCGCAGTGCCACGAGCTCATCGCGCGACAGTCCCAGGCCGCTCAGGACTTCGTCGTTGTGCTGGCCGAGGGTCGGCGGCGCGAAGCGGTGGTGACGCGCAGGTCCGGGAGAGATGCGAAACGGCCAGCCGGGATAGCGGTGCCGGCCGGTGACCGCGTGCTCGAAATCCTCGTAGTAGCCGCGCGCATCGAGCTGCGGCACGTCATACATTTGCTCGGGCGCGATGACCTCCTCGACGGGTATGCCGCGTTCCCGAAGAGCCGCAACGATATTCGCGGGCGACTGTGTCCCCGTCCAAGCAGCGACGACTTGGTCGAATACGTCATGGGCGGCCGCGCGGCGATCTGCGGTCACCAGTCGATCATCCTCGAGCAGCCCGGGCCGGCCCATCGCGTCGACCAACTGAGACCAGTCGTGGTCGTCGCGCACCGACAGCGCCACCCACGCATCCTCGGTGTCGCTCGGGTAGACGCCTTGGCAGTAGCCACGTCGCCGGTTGCCGTCGCGGGGCCGGACGATCCCGTTCATCGAGTAGTCGATCACCGGTTCGGCGGTGACGGCGGCGCCGACCTCGATCTGCGCGACCTCGATCAGCTGACCCTCGCCGGTGCGGCGGCGGTGCTCGAGTGCCGCGAGCAACGCGACGCCGGCGTGCACCCCCACGATGGGATCGGCGGGCCCTTGCACATTGCATGGCGGTCCGTCGGCGTAGCCGGTCACCGCCGACATGCCGGAAATCTGTTCAATGTTCAGCGCCCAGCCCACATAGTCCCGCCACGGGCCCTCGAGGCCGAATCCCGGCATGCGGATTGCGATTACGTCGGGGCGCAGCGCTACCAACGATTCGTAGTCCAGCCCGAACTGCTCCACCACCCGGGGCGAAAAGTTCTCCACGACGACATCCGCTTGCGCGGCCAGCCGTCGCGCGAGTTCGCGGCCGGGCTGCGAGGTCAGGTCCAGGGTGATATCTCGCTTGTTGAGGTTGGTGGCCTGCCACAGCGCGCTGCGCTCGTACCAGTCGTCGCCCTCGTACGGATATGCCGCCGAGTAGCGGAATCCGTCGGGCCGCTGAATCGACTCGACTTTGACGACGTCGGCACCGAAAGCACCGAGGTAACAGGTGAGGTAGCCACCCGCCCAGAAGGTGGTCAGGTCAAGGACTTTCAGCCCGGCGAACGGCAAAGAATGGTCGGTGATCTCGCTGGCCGGCCAGACTCCACGAGACTGTGCACTCGCCGGCCTCGCCGGTGTCTTCGAAAGACGAAACGGCGGGCCCGGACGTCGAAAGGACCAATCCCGTCCTCCCCCGTCGACGAAAAATCCTCGCTTGACGTACTGCGGGCAGTCCAGCGCGGTGGCGCCGTCTGCCACCGGCGCCGCCGGAATACGCAGTGCCTGACTCAGTTCGACGATCTCGGCGACGGTTCGCTCGCTCAACCAGGGCTGGGCAGCTGCGAAGAATTCGGCACGCTCCGGACCGCCCATCATGATGGCGAACTGCTGCTCGCCGAACTCCGGCAGTCCGAGCATGGCGCACACGTCGAGCCAGTGCTGCCCGGTCAGGCAATTGATCCCGACCCAGCCGTCGCCCGCCCGGACGACACCAAGCATGGGGCCCGAGCGGGTGTTGGACGGCAAGCCCAACGTGCGCACTTTTTCGGCCAGCAGCATCGGGTAGGGCAGCGTGGACAGCAGTGCCTCGAACACCGAGACATCGACCTCGGTCACCCAACTCCTGGACGCGATTCGCAGCGTGCTCAGCGCGCCCAGCGCGGCGTAGCCGCCCGCGACGTATTCGGCGATCCGGGCGCCTGCCTGTACGGGAGGGCGGTCGGGATCGCGCGCCGAGATCCAACCCGACACCGCCTGGATTGTCAGCGGTGTCTCCACGCGGTCGCGAAACGGCCCGTGCTGCCCGAAGTTTGAGATGTGCACCACGACCAGGCCTGGGTTGATGTTTTGCAGCGCGTCGACTCCGAGTCCGGATTTCTCCAGGGTTCCCGGAGCCAGCCCGTCGATCAGGACATCGGCGTCGCCGATGAGTTGACGCGCCACCGCCGACTGGCTTTCAGACGTAATGTCCAGAACCGTGCCGCGCTTGCCGGTGTTGAGGTACTCGAACAATCCGCAGCGATCGGGATCTGGCTCGTCGCCGGGAAATGGGCCCCATCGGCGCAGCGAATCCCCTTCCGGTCCTTCAATTTTGATGACGTCAGCGCCGAGGTCGACGAACAGTTTGCCGCAGTAGGGACCTGAGATCTCATTGGCGATCTCGATGACACGAAGCCCGTTGAGGGGCCGTGTCACGGGCGCCACTCCTCAACCCCGGCTGCGCCGGCGTCTTCGTCGTCGGCGCGTCACGCGGGCAGTCCCATGGCCTTCGGCTCCATGTACTGACGAATTCCCATGATCCCGCCGCTTTCCCGGCCGAACCCGCTCTGTTTGAAGCCACCGAACGGCGCACCACCCGGACCGAAACCGTTGACCGCGATCTGCCCGGTGCGAACACGGCGCGCGACGGCGACCGCACGGGCCACGTCGGTGCCCCACACCGCA
>DASZKQ010000029.1:0-3927 GCA_035552835.1 Mycobacterium sp.
GTTT
Source organism: Mycobacterium sp. (assembly GCA_035552835.1). Taxonomy (GTDB): domain Bacteria; phylum Actinomycetota; class Actinomycetes; order Mycobacteriales; family Mycobacteriaceae; genus Mycobacterium. Next base: position 5 of record DASZKQ010000029.1, read on the forward strand.
CGTGAACAGATCACTGCCCACGACCGGCCGCGCGCCTACTCCTACCGCGTCGTGCGCTCAATCCCGCCGTTCGATCATGAGGGTGGCACACTGACGTTCACTCCGTCAGCCGACGGCACGCACGTCGACTGGCAGACTAGCTACACGCACCCGGCTTGCGCCGGAGGCAAGCTGATGGAGGCCATCAGCCGTCGGCTGCTCCGCTGGAGCTTCCTCGCTGTCCTCGCCGGCTGCGCGAAGGCACTGGAAAGCTAGCGCGCGGAATGCGCTCAGTTGGGGCTCGGAAGGCCAGCAGCAGAGGCGAAGGCACGGAGCTCGCGCCCAACGTCGGATCCGGCCGGCTGGTACACCACCTCGGTGACTCCCAACGCAGCCAGTCCGGCGATCTTCTCCGACACTTGCTCACCGGTGCCGGTCAACCCCATCGAGCTGGCTAACGGGATGAGGTCAGCGACGTGCGGCTCGTCACGGGGGTTGGCCTTGATCAGATGTCCCTCGTGGATGACGAGATGTCGCTCAGTTTCGGGGTACGCCTCGATCGCCTCACGCCATGCCCGCCCGCCCGGTAGTGCGTCGACGGCGGTCGCGCCGCCGCGCTCATAGCTGGCGTGATACAGCACCACCGCGGCAGGCCCGGCGGCGTCGATGACCCGCGGCGACGTCAGGTCCTCGCCCTCGTCGAGCACCGTGCCGAAGGACAACAGCGCCCGCCAATCGGTTACGTCGACCGCATCAGGTTGAGGTAGGGCCGCCGAGAAGACGCCGTCGCCCAGCTCGGCCGCCACGGCCAGCCCCTTCGGGCCATCGGCGCCGATCAGGATCGGCACGTCAATGGGTCGCTTAGCCCCGAAGCCAGGCAGCTGCAGCATGCGGATCTTGGCCCCCTCCCACGGTGCGGTCTCGCCGGCGAGAAGGGCCTTCAGGCAACGGACGTAGTCGGCGACCTGCCGCCATGGCATCGGCCGCTGGCCCAGTGTTAGCCGACCCGTAAAGCCTGAGCCGATGGCCACCGCAACCCGACCCGGTGCTTGATCCACTAGCTCGGCGATGGCGGCGGCGTTGACCATGGGATGGCGCAAGCTGGGCACCAGCACGCCTGGCCCGAGGCCGATGCGTGAGGTGCGCTCCGCGCACCGGCTAAGAACCATCCACACGTCGGTCGCCAGGGCCGGAGAGTCATAAAGCCACGCTCGCCTGTAGCCGAGGATTTCGGCTAACTCCACGTGCCCCGGACTATCAGATGACGTTGCGAATGCGCACGAGATGTCCACATTCCGACACTACCGATCACGCCGATCGACCCGCGGCGCGCGCTACCCGACCCGACGACCGAGGCTCAGATGATGCGCGGCCACCAGTGCTTGCACATCGGCGAAAGATCAACCCGATCACCTTCGATTCCACGGGGCGGTCTCAACGACGTTGCGAGGTGGCGTCGGCCCGTTGCTGCCGAGCGGGCGAATGGGCGTCACGTGACGAAACCGCAGTCGCCCAGTCTGAGCCGCACGCGGCGTCCCGTACTTCCGGTAGGAGCCTTCAGTCTGGCCGCTCTGAAGAAATGACACGAATTTGAGACGAAACCCAGATGACATCACGTGAGACACAATGCGTCAGCGCAGAACAGGGCATCGGGAGATGACACGGAGTTTGAGAACCGACAGCTGCTGTAGGTTCGCAAGTTTGACTGCACTTTCTCAAGTTCGACTGCACCATCGCTGCACTTGTGCAGTGAACTTGAGACACGTGTTTCCTCGGTGGGAGATCAAAGTCTACTGGTTGTATCCAAAGACTCGCCTTCAAATTGCATTTCGACAGCTCTTTGGCGACAACGGTATCCAGTCACCCCGGTGCGAATAGTTGTGCAACGACGACCAATCTCACACGGGACTCGAATAACTGCTCACCTCCGAGGCCACGCGTCGACCGAATTCTGGCGAGGTCGCCCAAGTGACCCACCTAGAAACCGAAGCTTTGAAGGCGGTGGTCCGCCGCAACACCGAACAAGTCCAGGGCCAAGGCGATTTCGTCCTGTTCGACGAACTGTTCGCCGACGACTTGGTCGACCACACCCCGCAGCCCGGCACGTCAGCCGACAAAGCCGGCGTTCACGTCCTCTACAAGCGTCTGCGTGACGCGTTTCCCGACTTCCGGCCCGAGATCCATTGGCAAACCGTCGACGGCGACATCGTCACCACCTACAAGATCTACCACGGCACCCACCTCGGCGACTTTCTCGACATCGCCCCGACCGGTAAGACAATCCAATTCGAAACGGTCGACGCCATGCGGGCCCTTCACCACGGCGCTACTACCTCACGAGTCCGCCGAGCACCTGTTCGACCGCTGCCGCGCCCTGAACACACTCGGCATGAACCACGTCGTGCTCATCGCCCGCGGTCGGCCATGGCAGCCCACCGACATCAGCACCATCTCCCGCACCGTCGCGCACCTCACCGCGGCCTGACCGGAAGTACAGGATGTGAACGAAATGACCAGCAACCAGGCGGCTGACCAAAGCGCCGCAACCGTTCGACAGCCGGTGGCTCGCACTGGCCGTCATCGCCGTCGCACAGCTCGTGACCGCGTTGGACGCCACGATCGTGAACATCGCCCTGCCGTCGGCGCGACGCTCCCTGCCGTCGGCGCAACGCCCGGGCCAGATTGTCGTCTGCGGGGTGACCGTAATGGCGGAGAACGGCACATTGGCTCCGCGCCGACGCGGCCGGCGGCAACTGGTCAGCGGTTCAAGCCGGCGTAGCCCACACGGCGCTGAATCCCTTCGCTCGCCAGCAAAACTCACCGCCCCCGACCTGACGGTCGAGGAGCTTGCTAGCCGACCTGCGGGAGATCGAACATGGTGACCAGGCCGGGATCTTCGAATACGACGATCCGGATGATACCGGTGGTAGTGACGGTGAGCACCGCGATCCCAAATGCATGCAAGCTGCCGTCCTCGCCTCTGCGGTAGGCGGCCGCGGCGGGCTGGCCGTTCGCGTCGATGGCCAGCATGCGCCAATCGCCGGGCGATCCCAGAACGTGGGTCGCGATGAACGGCAGGCAGGTCTTGCGGCCGGCGAACCAGGTCCGAGATCCAACCATCTCCAGTGCGGCGTCTAGCCGGAGTGCCTTTTCCAACATTGACGGGTCGGCGTTTTCGAAGGCAGCGATGTACTGCTCAAGCAGTGCGCGGGCTTGCGGTTCGGTCGGTTCGATGACGTCGTCGGCACTCGGCGCCGCCGCTTTGATCCGGGCGCGGGCTCGCTGTAACGCGCTCTTGACGGCGGGGATGCTGATGCCGAGCATGGTGGCGACCTCAGCGGCCGGGAAGGCGAGTACGTCGCGTAGCACCAGCACCGCGCGTTGCTGCGCCGGCAGGTGCTGCATGGTGGCGATAAGCGCCAACCGCAGACTCTCTCGCAACGCGACGACGGCTGCAGGATCGTCGGATGGCGAGCTCACCCAGGCAGTCGGAATCGGCTGGAGCCACGCCACTTCCGGCCCCGCCGCGACGGGCTCAACGTAGGGATCATCGGCGGGACCACACAGCGCCGACGGCAATGCGCGTCGGCTGCGGTGTTGCAGGGCGGTGAGGCAGGCGTTGGTGGCGATCCGGTAGAGCCAGGTACGTACCGACGACCGGTTTTCGAATCCACCGTAGGACCGCCACGCCCGCAGGTAGGTCTCCTGGACGATATCCTCAGCGTCGTGCACGGAGCCGAGCATCCGGTAGCAATGCGCCATCAGTTCGCGCCGGAACGGCTCGGTGATGCGGGCGAACTCTCCGTCGCTCGCCGTGAGATCGACGGCACTCATGCGGTCGCGGGTACGGGTGGCCACTGGTAGACCTTCTCCGGTGTGATTCGCACGATCAGTCGATCGGCCTCGGGCTCGGGAGGCGGCGCGGTGCCGCCCATGTACCTGTC
>DASZKQ010000030.1:0-8386 GCA_035552835.1 Mycobacterium sp.
GCCCGAGAGTCCGTGGGGCGGCGATCACGGCGGCGGTGGCTGGGGCCACGGCGGCGGTGGCTGGGGTCACGGTTTCGGGGGTGGCCACGGCGGCTTCGGCGGCGGCTTCGGTGGTCACGGCCGCGGATAAGCGTCGGCGAGCAGTCAACCCATGGCCATCGGTTGCGGCCGTGGGTAAGGTCGAAGTGGCAAAGACCGGGGGAGTGATCCATGGCGCTCCTGCCAGCACTTGAGGAAACTCGGCAATCCGCAGTGCGCTGGGCTCGGCGTGGTGATCAGCTCCCGATAGACCGGTGAGCGAACAAACGACGTTGGAGGAGTAGTGGACACCGTCCTTGGCGTGTCGATGGCACCCACCTCGGTCCGCATGGTTCTGGTTGAGGGCGAAAACGCCGACGGCGTCACGGTCGACCAAGAGGGCTTCGATGTCAACACGGCCGACGTACCAACCGTCAGGGCGGCCGACCAGGTGGTCTCGGCGATCCTGGGCACCCAGGAAGGTGCCGTCGAGAGCGGCTACCAATTGCGCTCGACGGGTGTGACCTGGACGGATCCGGTTGAGGCCGCTGCGCTGCGAGACGCGTTGGCGGCCCGCAAGGTCGAGAACGTCATGCTGGTGTCGTCGTTTTTGGCCGCTGCGGCGCTGGCGCAAGTGGTCGGCAACTCGGTCGGCTATGCGCAGACCGGACTGTTGTTTGTCGAGCCCGACACCGCAACGCTGGCCGTGGTGAACACCGCCGATGGTTCGATCGCCGATGTGCACCGCCGGCCGCTGTCCCCGGGCAGTGATCCGGTCGCTGAGCTGTCGGCGATGGCTTCCGGCGCCGAGGCATTGGAGACGCGTCCGGATGGCCTGTTCGTCGTTGGCTCCGGCGTTGACATCGCCCCGATCAAGGCGCAGTTGGAGGCGGCGACCGCGCTTACGGTCAACGCGCCCGAGGAGCCGGAGACAGCGCTGGCCCGGGGCGCTGCGCTGGCCTCGGCGAGTGCGCCACTATTCGCCTCGTCGACCGCTGCGCTGGCCTATGCGCAAGATCCCGGCACCGGTGCGATAAACCCATACGCGGTTGCGCCCGGGTACTTCGACGTTGCCGTCGACGGCGCGTCCGGCGAGCAGGCTCTGGCTTACAGCGCGGTTACGGACGAGGACGCCGATGCCTACACCGCACTCGCAGGCGAGGAACCATTCCCGACCGGCACCTATACCGGCATCACTACTGCTATTCCCCAGGAACGCGGCCGCAGACCGCTGGTCCTGGTGGTCAGCGCGGTCGCGGCGATCTTCGTGGTAGCCGCTGCAGCACTGGTGGTCGCGCTGGCGATCAGTATGCGGCCGACGGCCTCGGTCCGACCCGAGCCGGGCCACAACGCGGTCGCCCCGGCGAAGCCGGCACCCGCAGCGCCCCCTGCCCCCGCTCCGGCTGCTGTTCCGGCGCCGGCTCCGGCCCCGGCGCCCGCTGCGCCGGCTCCCGAAGCTCCAGCTCCGGAACCGGCTGCGCCCGCTCCGGCGCCCGAAGCTCCAGCTCCGGAACCGGCCGCGCCCGCCCCGGCACCCGCTGCTCCGGCTCCCGAACCGGCCGCGCCCGCCCCGGCACCCGCTGCTCCGGCTCCGGAACCGGTTGCGCCGGCCCCGGCGCCTGCTCCTGTTGCGCCTGCTCCTGTTGCTCCGGCTCCGGTTGCTCCTGCTCCTGTGCCGATTCCAATTCCGATTCCTGTGGGCCCGCCGCTCGGGCCGTGGGGTCACGGCGGTTGGGGCCCTGGTGGCGGCGGCGGTTGGGGCCCCGGCGGCGGCATCGGTGGCGGCATCGGTGGCGGCCCCGGCGGCGGCTTTGGTGGCGGCCCCGGCGGCGGCTTTGGCGGTGGCCACGGCGGCTTTGGCGGTGGCCACGGAGGCTTCGGCGGTGGCCACGGAGGCTTCGGCGGTGGCCACGGATTATTTGGCTTTGGGGGCCGCGGCTTCTAAGGCCCCGACAGCAAACCGTCACCTGACGTTTGCCCCCCGCTCAGAAGAGCGATGCAATTAGCTCATTGCGGCGCTTTACACACGGGTGTATGAGGTGCTCCGTCTTTGGTACGGGCTATCTTGGTGCCACCCACGCCGCCGGAATGGCCGAACTGGGGCACGAGGTCGTCGGCGTCGACATTGATCCCGGTAAGGTCGCCAAGCTAGCTGCCGGTGACGTTCCGTTCTACGAGCCCGGGCTGCGAAAGATGTTGAGCGACAACATCGCGGCCGGCCGACTTCGGTTCACCACCGACTATGACCTGGCCGCCGAGTTCGCCGATGTGCATTTTCTCGGCGTCGGCACGCCGCAGAAGAAGGGCGAGTACGGCGCCGACCTAAGCCACGTAAACGCCGTAATCGACACGCTTGTACCGCGACTGACTCGCGCGTCGGTGATTGTCGGCAAGTCCACGGTTCCCGTCGGGACCGCCGCTGAGCTTGTCCAACGGGCCCGCGCGGCCGCGCGGCCCGGCGTCGACGTCGAAGTGGCATGGAACCCGGAGTTTCTCCGGGAAGGTTTCGCGGTACACGACACCTTGCAGCCTGACCGCATTGTGCTTGGCGTACAAGACGGTTCGACACGTGCCGAGGCGGCGATCCGTGAGTTGTACGCGCCGATGCTGGATGCCGGGGTGCCGTTCCTGGTGACCGACCTGCAGACCGCGGAGCTGGTCAAGGTCTCCGCGAACGCCTTTCTGGCGACCAAGATCTCGTTCATCAACGCGATCTCAGAGGTGTGCGAGGCCGCTGGCGCCGACGTCGCCCTGTTGGCCGACGCGCTTGGGCATGACCCGCGGATCGGCCGCCGATTCCTCAACGCCGGCTTAGGGTTTGGCGGCGGCTGCCTGCCCAAAGACATCCGCGCGTTCATGGCTCGTGCCGGCGAGCTGGGTGCCGACCAGGCACTGACGTTCCTGCGCGAAGTCGACAACATCAACATGCGTCGGCGTACCCGCATGGTCGAATTGGCCAGCGCCGCGTGTGGCGGCTCGCTGCTGGGAGCCAACATCGCTGTGCTCGGCGCCGCGTTCAAGCCCGAATCCGACGACGTGCGTGACTCACCGGCGCTGAATGTCGCCGGCCAGCTACAGCTCAACGGTGCGGCGGTCAACGTCTACGATCCCAAGGCGCTGGAGAACGCGCAGCGGCTGTTTCCCACGCTGAATTACGCGGTATCGGTCGAGGAAGCCTGCGACCGCGCCGACGCGGTGCTGGTACTCACCGAATGGAAAGAGTTCGTCGACCTCGACCCCGACCTGCTCGCCGACCGGGTGCGAGCTCGCGTCGTCGTCGATGGCCGCAACTGCCTTGACCTGCAACGGTGGCAGCAAGCCGGTTGGCGCGTGCACTGCTTGGGGCGGCGCGTAGCCTGACCGCGTGGACTACGCCGCTGCACTCCTTGAGCAAAATCGCGCCTTCGGCGAGCTGATCCGCAGCGGCGATCCGTCCACTCCGGTGCCGACGTGTCCCGGCTGGAGCCTTTCTCAGCTGTTTCGCCATGTCGGTCGCGGTGACCGCTGGGCGGCGCAGATCGTCGCCGACCGGGTAGATCACTACCTCGACCCGCGCACGGTCGAGGGCGGCAAGCCGCCACCCGATCCCGACGAGGCGATCTCGTGGCTGCACGGTGGGGCGCAGCGACTGGTCGACGCCGTCGAACAAGTCGGCGTGGAGACCCCGGTGTGGACGTTTTTGGGCTCGCGGCCGGCCTATTGGTGGGTGCGGCGCCGGCTGCACGAGGCGACGGTTCATCGGGCCGACGCCGCGCTGGCGCTCACCCTCGACTACGCGCTCACACCCGATCTGGCAGCCGACGCCATCAGCGAATGGCTTGAACGCGTCGCGAGCGAAGCCGGACGCGGCGACGCACCGCTCCCGCTGGAAAACGGCCAAACGGTGCATCTGCACGCCACCGATCCAGGTCTGGGCGCCGCCGGTGAATGGACCATCCGCACCGACGGCGACCGCATCACATGGTCACACGGTCACGACAAGGGCGCGGTGGCGCTGCGCGGCGGTGCCGTCGACCTGCTGCTTGCAGTCGTACGACGAGTTCCGGTCGCCGACACCGATATCGCGGTGTTCGGTGAGACCGAGATATGGCAGAACTGGCTCGACCACACGCCGTTCTAGAGACGGCGCACACGGTACGTTTCAGACCATGACCACATCGGAGATCGCCACCGTGCTGGCGTGGCATGACGCTTTGAATGCGTCTGACACTGACACCCTGATGGCCCTGTCCAGTGATGACATCGAAGTCGGTGACGCGCACGGTGCCGCGCAGGGACATGCCGCGTTGCACAATTGGGTGGCTGCCCACCCGCGATGGGCCGAAGTGGGCAGAATCTACGTACATGACGGCGTCGTGGTCGTCGAACAGAAGATCGGCAATGCAGACGATCCCGGTGCCAACGTCACTGTCGCGTCGGCGTTTCGTGTCGTCCACGACCACGTCACCTCGGTGTTTCGGCACGACGACCTGGCGTCCGCGTTGGCCGCAACCGAGTTGACCGACGCTGATCTTGTCGACTGAGGAGTAGAACATGCGCGGGATCATCCTGGCCGGCGGCTCGGGCACTCGCCTGTATCCGATCACCATGGGCGTCAGCAAGCAGCTGTTACCCGTATACGACAAGCCGATGGTCTACTATCCGCTGTCCACGCTGATGATGGCCGGCATCCGCGACATTCGGGTGATCAGTACTGTTCACGACGCGCCGGCGTTCCACCGAGTGCTCGGCGACGGCACGGCATTCGGCATCAACATCAGCTATGCGGTGCAAGACCGTCCCGAGGGTCTGGCCCAGGCCTTCATCATTGGCGCCGACCACATCGGCAGCGGGTCGGTGGCTTTGGCGTTGGGCGACAACATCTTTCATGGACCGGGTCTGGGTACAGATCTCCAGCGCTTCCAATCAATGAGCGGCGGAGCGATTTTCGCCTATTGGGTGGCCAACCCCTCGGCGTACGGCGTCGTCGAATTCAGCGCAGACGGCATCGCGCTGTCGCTGGAGGAAAAGCCGGCCACACCCAAATCGCACTACGCGGTGCCAGGACTGTACTTCTACGACAACGACGTAATCGAAATCGCTCGGGGCCTGCGACCGTCGGAGCGTGGCGAATACGAAATCACCGAGGTCAACCAGACCTACCTCAACGAGGGCCGGCTGAGCGTGGAGGTGCTCGCTCGCGGCTCGGCCTGGCTGGACACCGGCACATTCGACTCGCTGCTGGACGCCAGCGACTACGTCCGCACCCTGGAACGTCGGCAGGGCCTGAAGGTCTGCGTCCCCGAGGAAGTGGCCTGGCGGATGGGCTTCATCGACGACGACCAGCTGGCCCACCGGGCCAAAGCCCTGCTCAAGTCCGGCTACGGGAGCTACCTGCTGGAGCTGCTGGGAAGGCGCTGAAGGAGGCCTTCAGCCGGCGGACGGCGGGCGCGGCATGACAGTCAAACGCGTTCCGTAGCGTGGCCCGTGACCGAATCCACCGGACTTGCCGCTGGCCATGCCCGGCATACCGGGCATGCCGGCCGGAACGGCTCCCGGACCGCCGCCGGTTGGGCCGACCGCGTTGGTCCAACCCCCACCGGCATACGTGACGCCGCTGTGGTTGGCTACCTGTGCTGCCGCCGTCCAGGTCGGCGGTACGGATAGCCTGCTGACGAGCCTGGCGCCGGAGATGTCCGCGGTTACCCCACCTGCGCTCGCTAGGGTGACCGGCGCCGGCGGCTGCGGCGTGATCATACCGGTAACGCCGGCGCCCCCAGGCGCCGTCTCGCCTGGTCCTACCGAGTTGATATCGGCCAAACCGCTGGTGACCGCAGGCGTGATGATCGCGGGGTTGACGTACCCGGCCGATGAGAGACCGTTGAATAACTGGGAGTTCAGGAAGCTTCCGAGCGGATCGCCGTACGAGCCGGACAACCAATAGAGGAGTTGGCCGATCGGACCCGTTGGCAGGGTGGCGGCCGTACTCGTCGCCGACGACACCGGCGAGGTGAGTTGGCTCAACGACGACGGGAGGGCGGAGATCAGCTGCGATAGTTGCGATTGCGCTCCGGACCCCGTGCTGGTGCTGGTCGCCTGCGCGACCGCTGAGGACTGCGTGGCGGCAGCGGCGGGGTTCGCGGTTTGCGGCGGCTGAGTCAACGGGCTCATCACTGTGGCCGTGGCCGAACTCCTTGCGTACCCGTACATCGCTGCCGCGTCCTGCGCCCACATCTCGCCGTATTGAGCCTGATTGGCCGCGATTGCCGGCGTGTTTTGACCCAGGACGTTCGTGGCGATCAACGTCATCAGCTGCGCGCGGTTGGCCGCGACTTCTGACGGAGGTACTGTCATCGCGAATGCGGCCTCGTAGGCGCTCGCGGCCGCCGAGGCTTGGGTTGCGGTGTGCTCAGCTTTGGCGCCAGTGGTGCTCATCCAGGTGATGTAAGGGTCGACAGCCGCGACCATCGATGTAGACGTCGGCCCGCGCCACTCATCGTCGGCCAGCGTGTCAATGGTCGACTGGTACCTGGTCGCTGCCGATTCCAGTTCCGCGGCGAGTAGATTCCACGCTGCCGATGCCGCCCGCAATGGCGTTGAGCCTGATCCGGAATACATTCTCGCGGAGTTGATCTCAGGTGGTAACGCTCCGAAGTCCATGGTCAGTGCTCCGAACAAGCCGCGATCGCATTGACGACCCTTGCAATGTCAAAGGAGTAAGCGGTGATCGCCGCCGCTGTGGGTACGCGATGATCGGCCGTTGCCGCTGCTGAACACGTTTGCCTAGCAACAAACGACATCGCTTTTCTCCTTCGGGAATGCTGCTATTCGTTCAGATCTGTTGTTGCAGTGATAATTTGGAATCTCCTTATTGGAGACCGCACCTTTGCGTTCTGTACTCGCCTACGCATCAACCGCTTATCAGTACCCCCTGTGATCAGGTCTGCGCATCACAACAGTTCGTGCGTCCTACGGCAGCGTGAGACAGCCGATAAGGCATACGGATTCGCCTAGAGGACACCATCGTGTCCCTGGCTTCCGCTGCTGCGCTCGCCGAGCGCCGATATTCATAGCAACCTCAAATAAGCAACTGAGTTGGACGCCTTCCGCTGAGGACACGGCGTTCCGTATCAACGTCAGCTGCGCGGGGGCAAGGCAACCTCTAGGTTTGGCGCGGGCCCTCATCGTCGTCGGTGGCAGTTGAGCGGCTTTGGGTGTTGGGTGGACAGCCCGGCTTTCAGCAACTTCCCAGCAAATCCACGGCTGCCGACGTTAACAACAGGGGTTGCGGGGAAATATTCTTGATGAATAGAAATGACGACACCTGCACCGAACCCGAGTCCGCTTCCCAGCCTGGCCATGCTCGCCACGCTGGTGTTCGCCGTCGCGGCCATCGCTGCAGTTTTTGTTCTCGGGCGCAACCCTCATTTTTTCCGACCGAGGGCAACCACGGCCGTTTCGCAGGCCGCATCAGCGGACCCGGCCGATCCGCCGCCGGACCCCACGGACCGGAATGGCCAGTTTCTGTTGCGGCTGTCCACTGAAGGGCTACAACTACGGCGATCGAACGATGCTGCGATCAACGATGCGCGTCGGGTGTGCACGCGGTATGCCGGCGGCGAGAGTGAACCGCAGATCATCCAGGACGTGCTGGAAGGATCGCCGGGCATGTCGCTCAATACCGCATCCAGTTTCGCCGACACGGCTATCAGCGTGTACTGCCCGGACGGCGTTATGAATAATTCGTGACAACCGTTTGCGTCACTGGCGATAGCTGGCCAGGAAGTTACCCAACCGCTCGATAGCGTGCGCCAGGTCGCGTGACCATGGCAGCGTCACGATCCGCAGGTGATCCGGTGCCGGCCAGTTGAATCCAGTGCCCTGAGTGACCAGAATCTTCTCCGACAGGAGCAGATCCAGGACAAGTTGCTCGTCGTCTTGGATCTCATGCACCTCGGGATCCAGCCGGGGGAACGTGTAAAGCGCACCGGCGGGTTTGACGCACGATACCCCCGGGATCTCGTTGAGCTTGGACCACGCCACGTCGCGTTGTTCGCGCAGCCGCCCACCCGGCAGCACGAGGTCATCGATGCTTTGATGACCGCCCAGGGCGACCTGAATCGCATGCTGGGCCGGAACATTCGGGCACAATCGCATATTCGCCAGCAGGCTGATGCCCTCGATAAAGCTGGTCGCGTGGTCCTTGGGCCCGGTGATCGCCAGCCAGCCGGCCCGGTATCCGGCAACGCGGTAAGCCTTGGACAGGCCATTGAAAGTCAGGCATAACACGTCGGGTGCGACCGAGGCCATGCTGATGTGTTCGGTGTCGTCGTAGAGGATCTTGTCGTAGATCTCGTCCGCGAGGAGCAGCAGCTGATGCTTGCGCGCC
>DASZKQ010000031.1:0-2786 GCA_035552835.1 Mycobacterium sp.
GGCGAAGCGATCGACGACGACATCGCCGTGGTGGTGACGACGTCGGGAACCACCGGTGCGCCCAAGGGTGCGCTGCTGACCGCCGCCGCGCTGACCGCCAGCGCCGCAGCCACCCATGACCGGCTGGGCGGGCCTGGCCGATGGCTGTTGGCTTTGCCGCCGTACCACATCGCCGGCGTCCAGGTGCTGGTACGCAGCCTGCTGGCCGATACCGTTCCGATTGAGCTGGACGTCTCGGCCGGCTTCGACATCAACGAATTGCCCTCTGCGATAGAGCAACTCGGCTCCGGTCGGCGTTACACGGCACTGGTCGCCACGCAGTTGGCCAAGGCGCTGACCGATCCGGCGGCGGCAGCGGCGCTGGCCGACTTGGACGCCGTGCTGATCGGCGGTGGGCCGGCCCCGCGACCGGTCCTGGACGCCGCCGCGAGCGCGGGTATCACGGTGGTCCGCACCTACGGGATGAGCGAGACCGCCGGCGGCTGCGTGTACGACGGTGTTCCGCTCGACGGGGTGCGGCTGCGGGTGGACGCCGACGGCCGGATCGTGATCGGCGGCCCGACACTGGCCAACGGCTACCGCAACCCACCCGAACCCGACCCGTTCGCCGAGCCGGGCTGGTTTCGCACCGATGATATTGGCGCTGTTGATGATTCGGGTGTCCTTAGGGTGCTGGGCCGGGCCGACGAGGCGATCAGCACAGGCGGGTTGACCGTGCTGCCCCAGCCGGTGGAGGCCGCGCTGCGCACCCACCCTGCGGTGGCCGATTGCGCGGTGTTCGGGCTGGACGACGAGCGATTGGGTCAGCGGGTGGTCGCTGCCATCGTGGTGGCCGACGGTTGTGCCCCGCCTTCGCTCGACACGCTACGGGCGCACGTCATGCGCACCCTGGACCGCACCGCCGCGCCGCGCGAGCTGCATATCGTCGATGCGCTGCCGATGCGCGGAATCGGCAAGGTGGACCGGCAGGCACTGGCCCGCCGCGCCGGAAAGCAGCTGTTCGGGTGACATAATGCGGTAATGCACCGCCACATCATCGTCAGCGGTGAGGATGCGCTGGCCACGACGATTATCGAGGAGCTGAAGAACGCCGGCGCGACCGTCGCCAGGCTGGCTAACCTCGAGCAGTCCGAGGCCGGGGTCGCTCGTGAGCTCACCCTCGCCGAGGTCGCTCATGCGCTCGCCGTCGTCTGCGTAGGCGACGACGACGCGATAAATCTCGAAATCGCGCTGCTGGCAAGGCAAGCCAACCCGAACGCGCGTGTAGTGGCACGGCTCTCCAACGATGTGCTGCGCGAAGCCGTCGCCGACGACAACGGGCCCGGTGCGATCCTCAACGTCGCCGAACTCGCGGCGCCGTCGATTGTCGAGGCATGTTTGGAGCACAGAACTCACCAATTCGATGCCGCGGGAATCGAATTCGTCGTCGCCGGTCGCGAGGCGTACCGCGACGCGACGCTTCGTGAACTGTACGGCGATTTGGCGCCGGTGGCGGTGATTCACGGCGAAAATTCCCCCACCCCCGACGAGTTGGAGGTCTGTCCGAGCCGGGATCAGCATGTGCATGCCGGTGACTGGACGATGGTGGTCGGTACGGCTGACGAAGTGGCCGCCCAGGGCATCAGGATTCCGCGCACGACCTGGACGCGGTCGCATCGGCCGTGGCCACGGCGCGTGGTCGACGGCATCTGGGCCGTGGTCAACGAATTCAACCCGGTGTTCTATCCGATAGTGGCCGGTTCGCTGGTGCTGCTGATCTGCTGCACGATGTTGTTGCGTTTCAACTACGAGGCACCGCCGCGGATGGGCTGGGTGGACGCGTTCTACTTCAGCGTCGAGACCATGACCACGACCGGTTACGGCGACTTCAGCTTCGTGCACCAGCCCACCTGGCTGCGGGTGTTCGCAGCCGTAATGATGTTCAGCGGGGTGACGACCACCGCTTTGCTGGTCGCTTTTGTCGCCGACGTGTTGCTGTCGCGCCGCTTCGTCCTTGGGGTTGCCCGCCCCCGGGTACGTCATCTGCGTAACCACATTGTCGTCGTCGGGTTGAGTGCGATCGCCATGCGCGTGGTTACCGACCTGACCACTGCCGGATACGACGTGGCGGTGATCGAGCAAAACGAGGAAAACCGCTTCTTATCGGCGGTACGCAAACTCGACGTGCCGGTGATCTTCGGCGACGCCACGTTGCGTCAAACCCTGCAATCGGCACGGGTGGATCGTGCCCGCGCGGTGGCGGTGCTGACCCGCGACGACATGATCAACGTCGAAACTGGGATCGTGCTGACTGAAATGCTGGGAACTGAAATACGGCCCGGGCTCAACTGGACCGATGTTCCGCTGGTGCTGCGGGTCTTTGACCGCACGCTGGGTTTCGCGGTGGCGCAGCGGTTCGGTTTTGAAAACGTGCGCTCTACCGTCGAACTGGCCGCACCGTGGTTCATCGGCGCCGCGGTCGGTCTGCAGGTGCTGGGCACGTTCTCGGTGGGGCAGCGCTCTTTCGTGGTTGGCGGGATGCGGGTGGCGCCGGGCAGCGAACTCGACGGCCTGCGCATGTTCGAACTGTCCACCCAGACCCGGGTCATCGCCATTACTCGGCCCAATTCACTGATCAAGCTGCACCCGCGCCGCGATGCCCGACTCCACGCCGACGACACCGTCTACCTCGTCGGGCCCTACCGCGAATTGCTCGCCACGCTGCGCAAAGGACGGCCACCCCAACAACCCGCGGCCGACGAGGCTGCCCACCAATAGGCTCACCGGTCGTGAGGATCGCTCGCCGG
>DASZKQ010000032.1:0-2238 GCA_035552835.1 Mycobacterium sp.
CTGCGGTGGCGGCGGCTGCGGTGGCGCCGGCCGCGCAACCGCCGACGATTGGACAGCGCGCATCGACGCGGTTTGCGGTGGCCGGCCGGCCATCCCGGCGTGGTGACCGACCTCGAACGCAAGTTGGGGTCCGTCTGGATTGCCGATGTTGATGGTCTGGCCGTCGTGAATGTCGACAACGGGTACCCGACGCCCATTGACGTAGGTCCCGTTCAACGAGCCGTTGTCGATGGCGAGCCAACGCCCTTGCTCGAAGCGCAGCAGTAGATGCGCGCGCGAGATGAGCGGATGCGTGATGCGCATGTCGGCGCGCAGATCGCGCCCGACAACTACGTCATGGCCTGCGGCGAAAGTGCGTTGAGATCCGTCATAGCGGACTGTCAGCACGGGCGGTGCTGCTTGACTCATCGCCCCAACCTTAGCTGCTTGGCTCACTGCACCGACCTTATCGGCTGCCGCACAATCGGCTCAGACCGACACGGAGCGCCGGTTCATCGTCACCGGTCTGATGGCCCGCCTCCTCAGCTGGCCGTGCCGGCCCGCATCGTCACCGGTCTGATTGCCCGCCTCCTCAGCTGGCCGTGCCGGCCCGCGTCGTCACCGGGCGGCGGCGTCGGGGGCGCCGGTCACCACGCAGCGGGTGCGGCTGTAGATCGTCGGCATGCACTGGTTGCAGTGCGTACACGCCGAATGCACGGTATGCGCAGCTCCGTCGGCGGCGATCCGGTTGATCAGATCGGGCTCGGCGAGCAGGGCGCGACCCATCGCCACAAAATCAAATCCCTCCGCCATGGCCAGGTCCATCGTCTCCCGGTTGGTGATGCCGCCGAGCAGGATCAGCGGCATCGTCAACTCGGCGCGGAACAGCTTGGCGTCGCGCAGCAGATAGGCCTCGCGGTAGGGGTACTCGCGCAGAAACTTCTTGCCCGTCATGCGCATGCCCCAGCGCAGCGGCGGCTTGAAGGCACCGGCGAACTCTTTGAGCGGTGCGTCGCCGCGGAACAGATACATCGGGTTGACCAGTGAGCTGCCTGCGGTCAGCTCGATCGCGTCCAGCCCACCGTCGTCCTGCAACCACTTGGCCGTGGTCAGCGCCTCTTCGACCGGGATACCGCCGCGCACACCATCAGCCATGTTGAGCTTGGCAGTCACAGCGATTGGTGTGCCCTCGTTATCCACCGCGCGTCGAACGGCCATCACCATCCCGCGGGCGACCTTGGCCCGGTTCTCCAACGGACCGCCGAACTCGTCGGCGCGCCGATTGATCAATGGAGAAAGAAAGGAACTCGCCAAATAGTTGTGGCCCAAATGGATTTCGACGGCGTCGAAGCCTGCTTCAATGGCGAGTCGGGTGGCGTTGGCGTGTGTGGCGATAACGTCATCGATGTCGTCGCGGGTCGCCTTCTTGGCGAACCGCATGCCGATGGGGTTGAAGAACCGCACCGGCGCCAGGGCCTTGGCCTTATTAGTTTTGGCGTTGGCAACGGGACCGGCGTGGCCGATCTGAGCGCTGACCGCCGCGCCCTCGGCGTGGATCGCGTCGGTGAGCCGGCGGAACCCGGGCACTGCCTCCGGACGCATCCAGATTCCGTTGCCTTCGGTGCGGCCACCCTGGGACACCGCGCAGTAGGCGACCGTGGTCATGCCGACCCCGCCGGCGGCGGGCAGCCGGTGATATTCGATGAGGTCGTCGGTGACCAGTGCGTCGGGTGTGCGGGCCTCGAAGGTGGCGGACTTGATGATGCGGTTACGCAGGGTGATCGGGCCCAGCGTGGCGGGGCCCAGGACGTCCGGAGGGCTAGACATACGGGGAGCGTACGCGGGCATGGAAGACTGTCAGGCGTGGGTGCGATCACGTTGGACGGCAAAGTAACGCGCGACGAGATCTTCGTCGACCTGAAGCAACGGGTGGCGGCTTTGACCGCTTCAGGGCGGACACCGGGCCTGGGCACGATCCTGGTAGGCGACGACCCGGGGTCGCAGGCCTACGTCCGCGGAAAGCATTCCGACTGCGCCAAGGTCGGCATCACCTCGCTGCGCCGCGACCTGCCCGCCGATATCAGCCAGGCGAAGCTTAACGAGACCATCGACGAACTGAACGCCAACCCCGAGTGCACCGGTTACATCGTGCAGTTGCCGCTGCCGAAGCAGCTAGCCGAGAACGCCGCGCTGGAGCGTGTCGACCCGGACAAGGATGCGGACGGGTTGCACCCGACCAACCTTGGCCGGCTGGTGCTC
>DASZKQ010000033.1:0-5669 GCA_035552835.1 Mycobacterium sp.
TGGACCGGGTGCTCGACGTCCCTGAAGAGGGCATTCGTCGCGAGGGCGCAATCCTGGAACGCGCCATCTTCGATGTCGTGGCTGCCCGCCTGCGCAGCGACTACTCCTGGAGCTGAGTCATTAGCGGCACGGTCGAATGTGGGGTTGATGCACGCTTGTGCGACCCGGAAAAGCGTGACACAACCCCACACTCGAGGCCCAGAACTAGGCCCTCGGATGGGCCCGGTCGTGCACCGCGCGCAATCGGGCAACCGTGACGTGGGTGTAGAGCTGGGTGGTGGCCAGGCTGGAATGGCCGAGCAACTCCTGCACGAAACGCAGGTCAGCCCCGCCTTCGAGCAGGTGGGTGGCCGCGCTGTGTCGCAGTCCGTGCGGCCCCATGTCGGGTGCGCCGTCCACCGCGGCGACGGTTTGGTGCACGACGGTGCGGGCTTGGCGCACGTCGAGCCGCCGACCTCGCGCGCCCAGCAGCAGCGCCGGCCCGGAGTCGGCGGTGGCCAGCGCGGGCCGCCCGTCGGCCAGCCACGCACTCAACGCTTCGGCGGCCGGTTCGCCGAACGGCGCGGTGCGCTGCTTGTCGCCCTTGCCCAGCACGCGCAGCACCCGATGCCCGGTGTCGACGTCGTCGATGTCCAGGCCGCACAGCTCGCTGACCCGGATGCCGGTCGCATACAACAACTCCACGATCAACCGATCCCGCAGTGCGAGCGGATCACCTTGCTGGCAACCGGATTTCGCGGCAGACATGGCGGCCAGCGCCTGGTCTTGTCGCAACACCGCCGGCAGCGTGCGACGCGCCTTCGGCACCTGCAGCCGGGCAGCCGGGTCGTCGGTCATCAGCCCTTGCCGCACCGCCCACGCGGTGAACGCCTTAACCGCCGAGGTGCGGCGCGCCAACGTGGTGCGGGCAGCGCCGGCGCCGGCCCCGGCGGCCAGCCACGATCGCAACACCGGCAGGCTCAGCCGATGCAGGCCCGCCCCGGGCGCGCGTTCGTCCAGGAATGCGAACAACGACCGCAGATCGCCCAGGTAGGCGCGACGGGTGTGGGCCGAGCGACCGCGTTGCAGCGCCAAGAAGTCGTCGAACTCGTCGAGGATCGCCTCCACTACCGTTGCGAGTGAGTGATCTTTAGTGGTCACGCGACTCGCACCCCGTCTCGGGGTTGTTCCCCAGCCGTTGGGCTGGTTCCCTTCCGCGCTTCACAGCCACCTGCCCGGCCAGGCCGGGTCTTACGGTCGGCTCCACGCTTGACGGCGGCCCCAACTGGGCCGACGACGCTAATCGGTTCCTCGTAGCGTGCGAGGTTGATGGATGCGTTGTCATCACGTTGATGCGACGCTGAGCAACGATCACATTGCCAGTGCTCGTCCCATCCGATGTCCTGCACATGCCCACAAAGATGGCAGGTTTTCGACGACGGGAACCAGCGGTCAGCGACCACTAGCTGCGCCCCGTACCAGCCCGTCTTGTAGAACAGGTGCCGGCGCGGTGTGCCCAGGGCCGCATCCGAGAGCCCGCGCCGACGAGCGCGGGCACCAGCGAGGCCCTTTTGCCGCAGCATCCCCGCAGCGTCCAAACCTTCAACAACGATCCGGCCGTGGGTTTTAGCCAATCGTGTTGTCAGGACATGCAAATGGTGGGTGCGGACATCGTTGATCCGGCGGTGCAGCCGGGAGTTCTGGGTGGTGCGTTCACGGTAGCGCCGTGAGCCTTTCGTGCAGCGCGACCGTGCCCGAGAAACCTGCCTCAACTTTTTGAGCGCTGTCCCTAGCGGGCGAGGGTTGGCGACACGTTCAATCACTTCGCCGCACTCGTTTGCCAGCGTCGCCAAGCGCCGCACCCCGACATCGACACCCACCCGCGAACCAGGTAGCGCCACGTTGGGTTGCTGCGGGCGCTGGACCAGCACCCGCACGCTCGCGTCGAGCCGCGTGCCGTTGCGGCGCACCGAAATCGCCAGCACCCGCCCCCGACCGGCACGGATGAGTCGTTCGATACGGCGGGTGTTCTCGTGCGTGCGGACGGTGCCGATCACCGGCAGGGTCAGGTGTCGGCGATCGGGCTCGACGCGCATCGCCCCAGTGGTGAAACACACCCGGTCACGATCACGGCCTTTGCGTTTGAAGCGCGGAAACCCGACCCGCTTCCCGGCGCGTGTACCAGCACGGGCGCTCTGCCAGTTCCAATACGCGTCCACCGCACCGCGGATTCCGTCGGCATAGGCTTCTTTCGAGCACTCACGCCACCACACCTGCCCGGTCTCGGCGTTGACGCACACGTCGCTCTTGACGGTGTTCCAGCGTTTCCGCAGCACCCGAAGGGACGGCTTCGCCGTCTCAACACCCGTCACATGCCACGCGGCGATATCGCCCTTCAAGGTGGGGACGGCCCAGTTGTATGTCTTGCGCCGCGCCCCGAAATGCCGTGCCAGCGACCGGACTTGATCCTCACTCGGATCCAAAGTGAACCGGAACGCCTGCACACACCAGCCCTCAGGGGTCTCGAACGCCGCTGTCACGCCGCCTCGCAATCGTCGGCAGCGGCGACGGTAAATCGCTCGCCTGGCCCGGTTCTGCGCAGCCCGTTTGCCGTACACGCGAGCACACATCGAGGTCTTGATCTCGGTCACATCCCGCACCAGGTCGTCATCAACCTCGGCCGAATCCACCACAACCAGTTCCCGGCCCTGCGCGGCGAGCGCGGCCTGCACATACTCCGAACCGAACCGGCAGAACCGATCCCGATGCTCGACAACAACCCGCGTCACCACCGGATCACGCAGCAGCGCAAGGAACTTGCGGCGGTGCCCGTTCAACGCAAACCCAACCTCGGTAACGACTTTGTCCACCGGGATCTGCTGGGCCGTGGCCCACGCGCTCACCCGCGCCACCTGCCGATCCAGATCCGCTTTCTGATCCACCGACGACACCCACGCATACACAGCCGTGCGACCTCGCTGCCCAGCGCTCCCAGCTGCTTCATCGACGAGAATCAACCGGCCCACACGCTGGATAGGCACCGGCAAAAACCCGGCGTGGAACCAGCGATACGCAGTCACCCGCCCAACACCGTTGCGCTCAGCCCACACCGCCAAATTCATACACCCGTTCCTACAGCACACCACCGACAACTACCGACCACTCAACCCGCAACAGCTGGCAACCCCACGGTTGCAGATACCGGCGGTCTGGCTCAGCTGACGCGCCGCAAGGTGTCGGGAGTGAGACCAGCCAGTGATGTGTATCCGTCGACGGCCATGGTCAGGTCGGCTTCGGCTAGCAGCGTCCGCAGCACGTGCACAATGCCGTCGACGCCGCCCAGCGCCAGGCCGTAGGCATAGGGGCGTCCGACGCCAACGGCCCTCGCCCCGAGCGCGAGGGCCTTGACGATGTCGGCGCCGCTTCGGATCCCGGAGTCGAACAGCACCGGCAGCTCGTCTGCGGCCTCGACCACGCCGGGCAGGCAGTCCAGCGCGGGCAAGCCGCCGTTGGCCTGCCGGCCACCGTGGTTGGAGCAGTAGATGCCGTCGACACCGCCGTCTCTGGCGCGACGCGCATCGTCGGGGTGGCAGATGCCCTTGACGATCAGTGGCAGCTTGGTCAGCGAGCGCAGCCACGGAAGGTCGTCCCACGTCAGCGGGTTGCCGAAAACCTGGATCCAACGCAGCACAGCGCCCTGTGGGTTCTCTTCGGGTGGCTGCGGCAGGCTGGCGCGGAACACCGAGTCACTGGTGTAGTTGCTCAGGCAATGTCCGCGCAGCTGAGGGAAGTTCGACGTGCTCAAGTCGCGCGGACGCCAACCGGTAACCCAGGTGTCGAGGGTGACGACGATGCCCTTGAAGCCGGCCGCCTCGGCGCGTTGCACCAGGCTGGCGGCCAGGTCACGGTCGGTCGGGGTGTAGAGCTGGAAGAATCCGGGGGTTTCGCCGAACTCGGCGGCGACATCTTCCATCGGGTCGACGGTCAGCGTCGAGGCGACCATCGGAACGCCCGTGCGGGCGGCCGCCCGGGCGGTGGCCAAGTCGCCATGACCGTCCTGGGCACACAACCCGATGACCCCGATGGGCGCCATGAACAGCGGCGAAGGCAGCGTCAATCCGAACAACTGCACAGACACGTCACGTTCCTTGGCGCCGACGAACATCCGGGGCATCAGCCCCCATCCTTCGAAGGCCTCGCAGTTGGCCCGCTGGGTGCGCTCATCCCCGGCGCCGCCCGCAACGTATGACCACACCGACGGCGGCAGTGCCGTTGCCGCCTTGGCTTCCAGTTCCGCGAACACCATCGGCAGTGATGGCGCTACTCCAGCCAGGCCCTGGAGGTAGATCTCGTTTTGATAGTCACCGAATGCCATGCGATGAGCATGCCAGCCGGTGGTCGGGCTGACGAGCCTGCTAGTAAGCACCGGCCTCAGCCTCGGCCAGTTCACTCTTCCACTGCCGGAACGTCTCTTCGGTGCGGCCGCGCCGCCAGTAACCCGAGATGGACGCCCACTTCGCATCGACTTCGCGGTCTTTGCGGATGTAGGGCCGAAGGTTGTGCATGACCGCCTGCGCTTCGCCGTGGATGAAGACGTGCACCTGCCCGGGAAGCCACGGGGCGGATGTGACCGCCTCGATCAACGGTGCGTGGTCGCCGGCACGGTCCTCGCCGATCAGATCGGCTCGCCCGCCGCGGTAGATCCAATTGATCTGAACACCGTCCGGCGCGGTCAGCGGAATTTCGTCCCCGGGCCCGGCAGTCTCGATGAAAACCTGGCCAATTGCGTTGGCGGGCAACGCTTCCAGTGCAACGCTGATGGCGGGCAGCGCGGTCTCATCGCCGGCGAGTAAATGCCAGTCGGCGGCTGGATACGGTGCGTAGGCGCCGCTGGGCCCCATCAGGTACATCGGTTGGCCCGGCTCGGCCGCTGCGGCCCACGGGCCGGCCGTGCCGCGCTCACCATGTACGAGGACGTCGATGGCCATCTCGCGGGCGACCGGGTCGGCACGCCGCACGGTCAGGGTCCGCACCACCGGCTGCCTGGCGGCGGGTAGGTCGGCGAAGCTGTCCAGCGTCAACGGTTGCGGCAGGCGGGCCATATCGACGTCGTCAGCGACGAACACCAGCTTGACGTAGGAGTCGGTGAACTCGCTGGGCTTGAATGTGTCAAACCCGCTGCCGCCCAGGACAACCCGCACCATGTGTGACGTGACTTCTTCGCGGCGCACTACTTCGAAGGTGTGCACCGGTCGACCGGCCACGTAGTTCCTCCCTTCACAGCTGACCCCGTCGACTATACGAGCCGCTGGCATCACGGCGGTTGTCTACGATTCCGGACGATTCGCCATCGGCCGTCGTGGCGCTCCGCGAGGCCGGCGATCTCCAGCATCGCCAGTGGCGCCAGCACGCGCGCCGGCTCCACCGCGGCGGCGAGGGCGATCTCGTCGACCGTGGCGACCCCGCGCCCCGGCAGCGCCTCGTAAACCTGCCGCTCGTCGTCGCTGAGCCCGTCCAGCGGTGTGGCGGGGCGCGGCTGCTCGGGCGCCAACTCACCGATGGAACCCACCAGCTCGACGATGTCCTCGGCGCGAGTGATCACCTCCGCGCCGGCGCGCAGCAGGGCGTGGCATCCCGTCGACGACGACGAGGTCACCGGCCCGGGCACCGCGCCCACTATCCGGCCCAAC
>DASZKQ010000034.1:0-3430 GCA_035552835.1 Mycobacterium sp.
GAGTTCGCCGACCCGCGAGGGAGTTTCGGAGTCGGTGGCTAGGTAGACAGTGAACAGGCCCCGATCCGGGATGGCTCCGCCGGATGTCACCGCGAGCCGCTGCGCGCCGGGACGCGCCGTCACGGTTCCGTTGTCGCGGTCATACACCAGCCGTGGCCGCAGTTCGGCAAACTCGGTCGACGGGTACTTGCCGGACAGCAGATCCAGCGTCGCCTCGAATGCGCTGCGCGGCAGCGTCGCAAACGGCGCGCTGCGTCGGACCGTATCAAACCAGCGGTCGACGTCCAGTGGCTCCAACGCCGAGGCCGCCACGGTGTGCTGGGCCAGGATGTCGAGTGGGTTGGCCGGCACCCGCATCGTCTCGATCTGACCGGCGAGCATGCGCTGAACGGTCACCGCGCAGCCGATCAGATCGGTGCGGTGCTTGGGGAAGAGCACGCCGCGCGAGATTTCGCCGACCTGGTGTCCGGCCCGGCCGATCCGTTGCAGGCCGCTGGCCACCGACGGCGGGGCTTCGACTTGGATGACGAGGTCGACAGCGCCCATGTCGATGCCCAGCTCCAGGCTCGAGGTGGCCACCACCGCCTTGAGTCGTCCGGACTTCAGGTCCTCTTCGACAATGGCCCGCTGTTCCTTGCTGACCGAGCCGTGGTGGGCGCGCGCCAACATTGTCGGGGCGCCGTATGTCTGGCCGCTTCCCAGCAGGTGGGCCGGCGCGCCCCCGGCAACCTTGGGGTTGGCATGGGCGGGTAGATCGGTATTTGTGCGCTCGGCATAAATTTCGTTGAGCCGGGCGGTCAATCGTTCGGCCAGCCGCCGGGAGTTGGCGAACACGATCGTCGAATTGTGCGCCTCGACGAGATCGACCAGCTGGGCCTCGACGGCGGGCCAGATGCTGCCGTTTTCCAGGTTGGCCATGTCCGGGATCGGGACCTGCACCGACAGCTCGAACGTCTTCGCCGCCGGCGGAGACACGATGGTGGTCGGGGAGGCGCCGGAGAGAAACCGGGCGACCTCTTCGGCCGGACGGACGGTGGCCGAAAGTCCGATCCGCTGAGCCGGTTTCTGCAGCATGTCGTCGAGGCGCTCCATAGACAGCGCCAGGTGCGCCCCCCGTTTGGTACCGGCGATGGCATGCACCTCGTCGACGATGACGGTCTGCACACCGGCCAGGGTCTCCCGCGCCGCCGAGGTCAGCATCAAGAACAGCGATTCCGGGGTGGTGATCAGCACGTCGGGGGGATTGCTGATCAGCTGCCGGCGCTGCGCCGGTGGGGTGTCGCCGGATCGCAGACCAACGGTGATCTCCGGTGTTGGCAGACCGCGCTGCGCGGCCACGCGGGCCATCCCGGCCATTGGCGTGCGCAGGTTGCGCTCGACGTCCACGGCCAGCGCCTTGAGCGGCGACACGTACAACACCCGGGTGCCGGGCTCTCGCTCGCTACGGGGCGCCCCGGCGAGCGCATCGATCGCCCACAGGAATGCGGCCAGCGTCTTACCCGAGCCGGTCGGGGCGATGACCAGGGTGTTGTGACCGTCGGCGATCGCGGTCCAGGCATCAGCCTGGGCGGGAGTGGGCGCAGCAAAGGTCCCGGCGAACCAGTCGCGGGTGACGACGCTGAACGGCGCGAGCGCAGCCAGCGGGTCGTCGGGCACAGATGTCACCCAACCATGATGACAATCAGGTCCGACAGCTCCGCGTCGCCGCAGGTCAGCGCTGGTCGGGCGCGACCGACTTGGCCAGTTGCTCGGGAATGTTGTTCACCCGGGTGATCGCATCGAGCAGCGAGTGCGCACAGGAATCGCTGAGATGGCCCGCGTCGGTCTCCGGGTGGATGATGCGCTGCCGGCAGAACTCGAAGGTCAGCGCCAGCCAACCGTGGATGACGATCCGCAGGTCACGTTCGACGTCGGGTTCCAGATGGCTGCCCGACCCGTCGACCTCGACGATGCGGCTCATGATGTGTTCCATCTGGCGGTCTTTGGCCTCGTCGTCGATGCCGAGCAGAACCGGATCGGAACGGCCGAGGCCGACGTAGGCCGCCCAGGCCGCGTGCGGATGCTCCTGGTGGTACTGCATGTAGGCGAGTACGCCGCCCCGCACCTCCTCGAACAGGTTCTGACCAGGAGTCGGAGGGGTGTTGGTGGTCTCGAAGAGCTGGTCGGCCTGCCCCTTGACGACGGCCGCGAAAAACGCGCGCTTGTCCGGGAAATAGTGGTACATCAGTGCCCGCGAGACACCCGCGCGTTCCGCGATTTCGTCGATGCGGACCTCGTCATAGGGTCGCTGGCCAAAGACTTCAGCGCCCAGCGCGAGCAACTCGGCGCGGCGGTCCTCCGGGGATAACCGGCGCCTTGGCGTTCGCATGAAGCCGATGGTACTTGCCGATTCTTTGTGCAGGTTCTCAACGCTCGCGAAGTCTCTGCAAACTTCCATTTGCCCGTCTGCAGGTCGATGCCTCGGGCTCTTTCAGTGCTCGCGCGAAGGCGTAGTCGCGTGTCTACCAGCGCGTTCGCGTTCTCAGCGAATTTTCGAACGGCCGTGCCCGCGGCACTCGGCCGGTCATCGGGCAACACGCGCAAACGGGTTAGCGGAGGTGCGCATGCGATTCACGGGCCATAGAACGAGCCATAGGATCAGTGTCCGGATCATCGGCATCGCCGCGGCGATCTTCCTGATTCGGTACAGCGCGCGTCGTGGGTCGCGAAGTGATGGAGACAACATCTGACCTGGTTTATCGCCGGTATACCGATGGGTATATGGGTGCGGCGTAGGTAGACGCGAGCGACGGGCGATTGAGGTTCTCGATGACGACACAACAGCGCTCCTCAACGGGCGACCGCCTCGGGCAGACAGACAACGAGGTTCGGCACGCCGTGCGGTTTGCCGTGCTGGCCGCGTTGGCCGGTCTGGGTTTCCTCATCGTCGCTGCGCTGTGGGACAGTACCTGCACCGGTGCGATGTCCGTTGACACCGCGGCCTGCGGGGCGCCCCAGCTGACCGTGTTGGGTCTTGGTGGTCCGGTGATTCTCCTGGTCGCAGGAGTGTGGGCGTTCGTTCGCACCTACCGCGTCTGGCGCGACCGTGGGACCTGGTGGGCCTGGCAGGGGACCGGCTGGCTGCTGATGATCCTGATGTTTGTCACGCTCACGATGAGCGTTCCGATCGCCGGACCGGTACTGGCCGGTTGAGCGCGCACCCGGCTGGTTTGGTTCGGCATCGGTTGTGGGTACTTTCTCGGCACCGTAAAAGAGCATTTCGGCGGAGGGTCCGCTGGTCATCCGATCACGGGTGACAGAATCACGAATGCGACGACATAAATGCCCACCGCGATCAACACAAGGATCACCAACGTGATGACGGAGATCAGCGCGATGCGCCGAATGCGCCGCGTCCGCTGGATTTCCGCGTTCTCGCTCGGATCCATGG
>DASZKQ010000035.1:0-5682 GCA_035552835.1 Mycobacterium sp.
CTAGACGACGTGGCGTGGGAACGGCTGCGGCACGTTCCACCCGAAGAGCCGCCCGATGAGATGAGGGATCCGGTGAATCGGCATCGACTCACTCCCGACGCTGCCGGCTCCCAGCGAGAAGGCTGCATCGGGGGCACCTGAGGGTTTTCGGATCGCAACCATCAGCAGAAACGTGTTGACGTACTCCATTGCATTGCGGAGCAAACCCGTCGCGAGAGTCGGAAGGTCGGCGCATGCTGCCCCAGAGCCTGTTGAGCCCTGCCATATCCCCAATTCGTTAGCATGACCCACCTCGTACGGCAGCTCGTCGAGCACCAAGGCAACTGCCTTGGCGCTTCCGTACTGGCGGATCGCGACCTCGACGGGTTCCAGAATGGAGTCGTGGATGCTGTTACGAAGTTCGTGCGCGAACCGGAACATCGGCTGCAACTCCTGCAGCCGGGGTAGTTCCGGTGCGGTCGCGTAGTACGGGTTGATGATCTTCTCGAACGTCGCAACTGACTGAAGTGAATGCCTCGTTGCCACCACCCACGTTCAGCCGATCGCGCAGCATGCGACCACAAAGATCAAGCACCGCTGAAATGCTGATCAACTCGCGGTCGAATGCTTCCGATAGCTCGACCGATGTGTCGACGTCTAACTTGTTACCAACAATTCTGGTCATCGAGCGCAACAAGTCGTCGACAGCACGGAGTGCGCGTTCAAGCCTTGCAATGACCATGTAGGTGCCAGTTACGACTCGTTGGTCGCGAAGGTGAACTGCTGCGGCCAAGTTCAGGACATGCGCGACCGGCACATTCACCTCCACACAGGTGCTGTAGAAGTCCTTGAGACTGCCCAGGAGTTCCTTGGATCGCCCGTTGTTCGTCGAACGGTAGATTCGCGATTCAATGCTGCGCAGGTAGTGACCAATCACCGCCATGGCGTCGTCGCGATCGCAGATGGCCAAAGAGTCGTTATCGCTCACTTCCACCCGGCCGGCGCCCGGAATGCCAGTGACCACCAGGTGACCCTTTAGCGCCCGAGTCGTCGCTGCCATCACCGCCAAACGTTCACGGTCAGATCTCGAAAGATCCGATGCGTGATGAAAGTGCTCATCGCAGTCGATGAACGCAGGAAAGAAACAGGCACGCGAAGCGGACTCTAGCGTCGACGAATCCTCTAGGTAGCTGGTCTTGATCCAGAAGGCCGCGGTGTCGTCGAACGGCTGCTTGGCCGACGTAATGTCTCGAAACACGACCTCGGAGGAGGAGGTATCGCCCACAGCATCGCGCCACCGTCGGACGTGGTCAGCATTAGCTTCGTGGCTCAACCAACACACGTTTGTATCGATCTCGCCACGACGCAGAGTATCGATGAAGTCCTGATCGTGTAGTACCTCGTGCGGCAGTGACCCAACGTCGACGACGACCCGCAGACCCTGAATAGATCCGTCTCGGGGAAAGAGCGGCGCATCCCGTTCAGGAGCGGGTCCATGCACATACCGAGTGAAGGGCTTGAGGGCAATATCCGTCGGTAGCTCGGAGACCGCGATTGGCTCCTTTCCAGCAGTCATGCGGACGACGTTAGATCACTGCCCCGACAGCCAGGGCTACTAAAACGCAAGCACGTTGGTGGGAGTCCACCCTTAAATCCTGGTAGCCATCTCCGTGCGAGAGTACGGATCACACGACACGAAACTTGCGGCCAACTTGATTGCCCAGGTGCAGCGAAACCAGCTCGCCCGCACCCGCAACAGACTGGTGGTCGGGATTTAGGTAGCGCTGCGTCGTGCTCAGGTCAGCGTGTCGACGAACCCCACGTCCGCCGCAAACGCGTTCAGGTTGACAAGGCACAATTGCGCTAATGACAACTCCCCATGGGCCCTCGCGCGGCGATCCGCCGGAACGGAATCGCCCCTCCGAGCCGCCTGGCCGCAGCAGGGGACCGGTACCTCCAGGGCCCCAGCCCGCGCCTCCATCGGGATCTCCGACACGACAGATTCCTCAGGGCGGTCGGCCATACCCACCACCGCCGTCACCGAACCGACCACACCAGCCCGGCCGCCCACCGACTCCGCAGCCGTATCCGCCGAGCCGCCCGCCGGCCCCGCGGCAGCGTCAGTCCGGCCCGCCACCAAGACAGCCGGAGCAGGCCACCACTCGGCTGCCCACTCAGCCGCCGCCGAGGGAGGCGCCGGCCCGAAGCCGACGCCGCTTGTTGGGCAACCGGCGGTCGATGGCTCTGGTCCTGGCCATCGTGCTGGTGGTCATCCTGGCCGCCGTGGTCGGTGCTGAGCTATTCCTCCGCCACCTGGCCGGCAGCAAGGTGGCAAGCGCAGTGGCGTGCGAGGTGCAGGACAGCGCCACCGTGTCATTTGCCGCCATGCCGCCGATGCTCTGGCAGTACATCAGCGGCCAGTACCCCGACATCTCTGTGCAGACTGCCGGCAATCAGGTGCGCAGCGCCAAGGGCATGAAAGTCAACATCGATATCAAGGACCTCCGCCTGAGCGACACCAACAACTCCAAGGGCACCATCGGCGCGCTGAACGGCATCATCACCTGGTCATCCGACGGCATCAAGGAATCGATCCAGGACGCCATCCCGGTGCTGGGCAGTTTCGTGACCAGCAAAGTCACCACCAACCCCAGCGACGGAACCATCCAATTGAAGGGCCTCCTCGACAGCGCCACCGTCAAGCCCCAGATTGCCAACAACGGGCTGTCGCTTCAGGTAGTCAACTTGACCGCTCTGGGCTCCAAGATGTCGACGGATAAGGTGCAGAAGAACCTAGATAATCTCACGTCCAAAGCGACCCAGAACTATCCGATGGGCATCCACGCCGACAGCGTGAAGGTCACGGATACCGGCGTGGAGGCTACGTTCTCCACCACTAACGCGACCATCCCGGCGGCATCGTCGTCGTCACAGACCGGTCAGGATTGCTTCAGCGGAGTCTGATTCGGCTCAGCCCATCGAGCGCGGCGTGGGCAGAAGATAGCCCGAGGCGGGTAGCGCCCGCGTCGAGCATCCCAAGGGCGTTCCACCGCGTCACGTTGCACCGTCTCGATCACCTCGACGTTGTTCTCAGCCTGTCCACAGCCACACAGAATCACACTGTATGGATGGCCAATTCCTCGCGGCGCAGCAGATTGATGAGTCGGTGAACCCCGTGGTTGGCACATCTGTGCCTGTTCAGCTCAGCGCCTGTGATCGCTAGTTCTGCGGACGGGCGATATGCGTGATCACTGTTTGCGTTTAAAGCTTTTGGCCGTAGCAGCGTCTTGGTGTTCACTAACGCGTTGTTGGCTTGTAATCCACGCCAGCGGCGCAACAAACGGTTCATCCGGGTCGGTAGCCAAAACTGGAGTCGAGATCGGCAGATCGGCCATACATCGTGTCATCGATGGGTTGATCGGCTGTCGCATTGGTGGTTGCGGCTGCGGAAAACTCGCGTCGAATGGCGCGCGTGACCGGAGCTTCGAGCTTGCTCATAGCGAATTTCACGTACTCACCCCGAGCGTGTAAGACAGCGATTAATTGCTTAGAGGTCCAGCCAAGCTCCCGAGCGATCACGCGACGATGGGGGCCACGCTCGCGGTCGGCATCGCGGTCTTTGCCCCGCGGTGGGGGCTCGCGGCTATCGCGGCCGCGCGCTGCTGCTGGGCTTTGCCCGCATCTACACCGGCATGCGCTTTCCGCTCGACGTCCTGGTCGGGCTGGGAATCGGCACGGTTACCGCTGGGCTGCTGGTGGCCGGGCTCCTCGAGCGCCGCATCCGCGGCCGGGTCCGGTCGCTGATCGCGCCCCGTAGCTGCCTCGCCGCGACCCACCGGACCGGCCCCGGATGTGGTGTAGGGTCGCCACCGGGATTGTCTATCGAACCACGATATCGGGAGGCGATGGTGGCGATAGTGCAGTGTGGCCGCTCGGACTGGGCGCGGTGGTTCAAGCCGGACAGTCCGCGCGCGGTCATCTGTATCCGGCTGCTGGTGGGGGTGGTGTTCCTCAGCGAGGGGATCCAGAAGTTCGTGTACCCGGACAAGCTCGGTCCGGGCCGGTTCACCAAGATCGGCATCCCGGCGGCGAGTTTCTTCGCCAACCTCGACGGGGTGGTCGAGATCGTCTGCGGCACGCTGGTGGTGGTGGGTTTGCTGACCCGGTTGGCGGCGATTCCGCTGTTGATCGACATCAGCGGTGCGATCGCGCTGACCAAGATCCCCGAGTTGCGGCCGGGCGGTTTCCTTGGCGTGCAGGGGTTTTGGGGCATGGCGCACGACGCGCGCCCCGACTTCTCCATGCTGCTCGGGCTGATATTCCTGCTCATCACCGGGCCCGGGCGGTGGTCGCTGGACGCTGCACTGGCCCGCCCGCGCCGCTCGACGGCCGGGGGCGCTGCCGCAGGCGCCGACGCAACCGGCGGTGTGCGGTAGCGCCCGCGCCGCCGCGGGCGAGGCGATGCTGACCGCGGCCGCCCGTGGCCGCATCGGTTCCGTGTAACGGAATTCGGGTGTCGCCACCACGCAGTGATCGACCGGTCGTTACCGGCGAGCGCAGGAGACCGAATGTGCGCA
The DNA here is from genome assembly GCA_035552835.1 of Mycobacterium sp. Taxonomy (GTDB): domain Bacteria; phylum Actinomycetota; class Actinomycetes; order Mycobacteriales; family Mycobacteriaceae; genus Mycobacterium. The sequence goes on from DASZKQ010000035.1 coordinate 4,557, forward strand.
TCGTCTCATCCATGTCGAATACCGATATCGAAACCCGATATCACGAGCCATCGGAAAATAGTGACCCGACCAGGGCAGGCGGATTCCGCCGGCCGTCCACCGGCGGGTTAGGCCTTCACGCATCCGGGTCGTCTCTCGGCTGCCCGGTGTCGCTGACAGATTCACTGCAAGCATTCAATCATACTGTGTGGCAAGCGGACTGGGACGGGATGCGGCTGCTCGCGCGCAATGCCTGGACGTGGCGGTCTCCACCTCGTCGCGACCCACGGCCCGCAGCTGCGCGGCATCGATGTTCCTCGCCCAGCGGCCTAGCGGAGACGACATCGGCCGGATAGGGGTACCTATTCACACGTTCCCGACGTTTGTCACGCTCACCCGATGGGCAGGTGTAGGAGGGCTGCTCCCACGCCGAGTGCGCCGGCGCCGAGCAGGGTGCTGACCACGCCGCGGCGCAGCACGAGCAGCCACCCTGCCGCGAGCCCCAGCACGCTGAGTTGCCACAGGTGGGTGAGAGCCGAAGCGAGCAGGACGGTGGAACCGGCGATCGCGCCGATCACGGCCGGCCCGGCGCCGTCGAAGAACCCCTGAACGGTCGCACTGGAGCGCACGCGCTCGAAGTGCGGTGCGCCGACGACGATGAACAGCAACGAGGGGGTGAACGCGAGCAGCGCCGCGAGCAGTCCGCCCACGACTCCGCCAGCGGCGTAGCCGACGACGGCGACCGTTTGCACCACCGGGCCGGGGGTGATCTGTCCCAGGGCGACCGCGTTGAGGAACTGGCCGTTGCTCATCCAGTGGTAGTGGTTGACCGCGTCGGCGTGCATGAGCGGGATGATCACGAACCCGCCGCCGTAGGACAGTGCACCGACCTTGAGCGCCACCCACGCCAGCGCGCCGAGGCCACCGGCGCCTGCCGGCGCCGCCACCAGCAGCGGCAGATGCGGTGTCCTACCGGGGCGTGGGCGAATCCGAACGACGATTTCGATCAACCCGCAGGCGATCAGCACCAGCACCAGCCACGGGCCGAGCAGAATCGTTGCCGCACCGCCGAACACGAGGTAGGTGGCCCACCGCACGCGTTGGCCGGGCCGATGAGCGCGCCGCCAACTCGCGGGCATCAACCCGA
>DASZKQ010000036.1:0-2412 GCA_035552835.1 Mycobacterium sp.
GCGCTGGCCCAGTTCGCCGGTCAGCCCGCGGTGGTGCTCGGTCAGCAGCGCTCCACCGGCGGGATGGAGGCGGGCCGATTCGGGCCCGCGGCATTGCGCGAAGCCCGTCGCGGCATGACGCTGGCCGCCGGTCTGCGGCTACCGCTGGTGCTCGTCATTGACACCGCCGGCCCGGCGCTGTCGGCGCAGGCGGAAGAGGGTGGGCTGGCCGGCGAGATCGCCCGCTGTCTGGCTGAGCTGGTCACGCTGGATACCCCGACGGTGTCGGTGCTGCTCGGTCAGGGCAGCGGCGGGCCGGCCCTGGCAATGGTGCCGGCCGACCGGGTGCTGGCCGCGTTGCACGGTTGGTTGGCGCCGCTGCCGCCCGAGGGCGCCAGCGCGATCGTCTTCCGCGATACCGCGCACGCCGCGGAACTGTCTGCGGCACAAGGCATCCGATCGGTCGATTTGCTGAGGTCCGGCATCGTCGACGTCGTCGTGCCCGAGCACCCGGACGCCGCCGACGAGCCGGTCGAGTTCTGCACCCGGTTATCGGTGGCAATCGCCGCCGAGCTGCACGCGCTTGGCGCGGTGCCCGATGCCGATCGGATGGCGACCCGGTTGCGCCGCTACCGGGGCATCGGGCTGCCCTAGCTCTCCGGTAGGCCGAGATAACGCGCTGAATCGACTGCGTCGGCTGCCCAGCGGTGCGCCCAGGTCTGCAGCGGCTCAAGAGCCGTCATCAGCGAAAGCCCGTGTGCTGTAAGGAAATAACCCGCGCCTCCGTGATCCACGATGCGCAACTCCCGCAGCTCCTTCAGCCTGGTGTTCAGCGAGCCGGGGTTGGTGTCGCAGGCCGTTTGCAGTGCCCGGAAGGTGAGCGGGCCATTGCGCAGCTCCCAAAGCAGGCGCAGCGCGCCGCGGCGACCGAGCGCGTCGAGGGCCACCATGATCGGCCGCCCCGAGTGCGATCCGCGCGCCGACGATCCGATGCGGGGCGAATTCATGCTTTACATTTTGTAGCACGCGGGCTACTTTCGTCACCATGACACGCTATAAAACTAATAGCGCCCGGATTGCTCCAGCCGCCATGCCGTTGGCCGAAGACATCCAGCAGGCCATCGACGCGATCATGCGTGGCCGCCCGCCACTTGTGTTGTTCACCACGCTGGCGCGGGATCGGCGGCTGTTCTTCAAGTTCTTCAACTCCGGACTGCTCGACCGCGGTCAGCTGAGCATCCGGCAGCGCGAGATCGTGATCGACCGGGTGACGGCTTCCTGCGGCGCAGAGTACGAGTGGGGTGTGCACGTCAGCGTCTTCGCCGCCAAAGCCAGCCTGACGGAAGCACAAATCACGTCGTTGACGGTCGGCGGACCCGACGACGACTGCTGGACCGACGCTGATCGGCTGCTGATCCGGCTGTGTGACAGCCTGCACGACGACTGCACGCTCGACGATGCGCTCTGGGCAGAACTGGCCCGACACCATTGCGACGAGGCACTGCTGGAACTGCTCATGCTCGCGGGCACCTACCGCACCGTCAGTTACCTGGTCAACGCACTGCGGTTACCGCCGGAACCCGGCGCCAGGCGATTCCCGCTATCGCGCGCAAATTGAGCAGGGTGGTTCGAGCGAGGGTTCCCACAGCTACGGGGGACAATCAGGCATCATGGGCGGCATGGACACTGGTGTGACCTCACCACGGGTTTTGGTTGTCGACGACGACTCAGACGTGCTCGCCTCGTTGGAGCGCGGATTGCGGTTGTCCGGGTTCGAAGTGTCGACCGCGGTAGACGGCGCCGAGGCATTGCGAAGTGCGACCGAGACCAGGCCGGATGCGATCGTGCTCGACATCAACATGCCGGTGCTGGACGGCGTCAGCGTGGTCACCGCGCTGCGTGCGATGGATAACGACGTCCCGGTCTGTGTGCTGAGCGCCCGCAGTTCGGTCGACGACCGGGTGGCCGGTCTGGAGGCCGGCGCCGACGACTACCTGGTCAAACCGTTCGTGCTGGCTGAGCTGGTGGCGCGGGTGCGAGCGCTGCTGCGCCGCCGCGGATCCACCGCGACCTCGTCCTCGGAAACCATCACGGTCGGCCCGTTGGAGGTGGACATCCCGGGCCGGCGGGCCCGAGTCAACGGTGTTGACGTCGACCTGACCAAGCGTGAGTTCGACCTGCTCGCGGTGCTGGCCGAGCACAAGACCGCGGTGCTGTCCCGCGCACAGTTGCTGGAATTGGTGTGGGGTTACGATTTCGCCGCGGATACCAACGTCGTCGACGTGTTCATCGGATACCTGCGGCGCAAGTTGGAAGCCGGCGGCGGCCCGCGGCTGCTGCACACAGTCCGCGGAGTGGGATTCGTGCTGCGCATGCAGTGACGGGATTGAGCATGAACTTCTTGTCGAGAATCTTGACCCGTACGCCGTCGCT
>DASZKQ010000037.1:0-2651 GCA_035552835.1 Mycobacterium sp.
CACAACGTCGGCTGATCATTTACAGTTCTGAACACGATGGCCTCAATCCCTTCTAGCCCAAGGGGTTGAGGCCATCTTCTCCTCCAACCACCCCCAGCTCAGGGACCGCCACGCCCCGACTTTTTCAGGTCGAAGTAGCTAACGACGGCCGCCACCCCAGCGCCCGATTATTGACGGGTGCGTAGGCAATGACATGTTTGCAGGGGCTTCCTGAGCGTTGACGGCCTGCGCGAAGGTTCGACAAGTACCATCTGGTCTATGCGAACGCCCCGGCGCCGGTTATCTCCGGATGACCGTCGCGCCGAGTTGCTGGCCTTAGGCGCGGAAGTCTTCGGCCAACGACCCTACGACGAGGTCCGAATCGACGAGATCGCCGAGCGGGCCGGCGTGTCTCGGGCGTTGATGTATCACTACTTTCCGGACAAGCGGGCGTTCTTCGCCGCCGTCGTCAAAGGACAGGCAGACCAGCTGTTCGAGACCACCAACGCCCTGCCGTCACCAGGCCAGTCGCTGTTTGAGGAAACCCGGGACGGCGTCCTGGCCTACATGCAGTACCACCAGGAGCACCCGCACGCGGCCTGGGCCGCATACGTCGGCCTCGGCCGCTCCGATCCGGTGTTACTCGGCATCGACGACGAGGCTAAGGATCGGCAGATGGAACACATCATGAACCGGATCATGGAGGTCGACGGCCAGGGTGCCGCGCTCCCGCCCGACGTGGAACGCGACCTGCGGATCGTCATCCACGGGTGGCTGGCGCTGACCTTCGAGGTGTGCCGGCAGCGGATCATCCACCCCGCGACCGACGCGGGCCACCTGAGCAAAACCTGCGCTCACTCGCTGCTCGACGCGATCATCCGGGTCAACGGGATTCCCGAACAACTGGCCAAGGCGGTCGGTCCCGACCAGCGCTGACGCCGGCGCGGCGACACTTGACCCCTTGTCAGGGCTTTGTCGGGTCCTGCTGGCACCATTGGCTAGGTGAGCACCGTGCCCGCTGATCCACTCGCGCCCTTCAGTGTCGTCACCCGCGACTGGTTCGCCGGTACCTTCGCCGCGCCGACCGCAGCCCAGGCCGACGCCTGGGCGGCGATCGCCGATGGCCATAACACCCTCGTCATCGCGCCGACCGGGTCGGGTAAGACACTGGCGGCGTTTCTGTGGGCAATAGACCGACTCGCCAGCCTGGCCGGCGCACCGCGCGGCGAGCGCGCGCCGGGCACCCGGGTTCTGTACGTATCGCCGCTGAAAGCCTTGGCCGTCGACGTCGAGCGCAACCTGCGCACCCCGCTGGCGGGAATGACCCGGGTCGCCGAACGACGCGGTCTGCCCCCGCCGGAGATCACCGTCGGCGTGCGATCGGGCGACACCCCACCCGCGCAGCGCCGCCAGCTCATCGCCCGGCCGCCGGACGTGTTGATCACCACGCCGGAATCGCTGTTCTTGATGCTGACTTCGGCGGCCCGGGAGACCCTGGCCGGTGTGGAAACCGTGATCGTCGACGAGATCCACGCCATCGCCGGCACCAAGCGGGGCGCTCACCTGGCGCTGTCGTTGGAGCGCCTCGACGACATGTTGCAGGCACCCGCGCAACGCATCGGCCTGTCGGCGACGGTGCGCCCGCCCGAGGAGGTTGCCCGGTATTTGTCCGGCCCATCACCCACGACCATCGTGGCGCCCGCGGCGGCGAAGACCTTCGAGCTGACTGTGCAGGTGCCGGTCCCGGACATGGCCAACCTGGCGGACAACACCATCTGGCCCGATGTTGAGGCGCGTCTGGTCGACCTGATCGAAGCGCACAACTCGACGATCGTATTCGCCAACTCACGGCGGCTGGCCGAGCGACTGACCGCCCGACTCAACGAGATACACGCTGAACGCTCGGGACGCCCGGCGACGATGCAGAGCGCGAAGCGCGATGAGGAGGAGCCGGGCAATCGAAACCTGCCGTCCGCCGCCAACCCCCAGGTCGCCGGCGGCGCCCCGGCCCAGTTGTTGGGAAGCGGGCAGACTTACGGCGCCCCGCCCGTGCTGGCCCGCGCCCACCACGGCTCGGTCAGCAAGGAACAGCGTGCCGTTGTCGAAGAGGAGCTCAAATCCGGGCGGCTGAAGGCGGTGGTGGCGACCTCGAGCTTGGAGCTGGGCATCGACATGGGCGCCGTCGACCTGGTCATCCAGGTGGAGGCGCCGCCATCGGTGGCCAGCGGCTTGCAGCGCATCGGCCGCGCCGGACACCAGGTTGGCGAGATCTCTCAAGGGGTGCTGTTCCCCAAACACCGCACCGACCTGATCGGCTGCGCGGTAACCGTGCAGCGCATGCTCAGCGGTCAGATCGAGACGATGCGGGTGCCGACCAATCCGCTCGACATCCTCGCCCAGCACACCGTGGCCGCGGCGGCGCTCGAACCGCTCGACGTCGACCGCTGGTTCGATACCGTGCGACGCAGCGCGCCGTTCGCGACGCTGCCGCACAGCGCATTTGAAGCCACACTGGATCTGTTGTCCGGCAAGTACCCGTCAACCGAGTTCGCCGAGCTGCGGCCGCGGCTGGTTTACGACCGGGATACCGGCACCGTGACGGCACGGCCGGGCGCGCAGCGGCTGGCGGTCACGTCGGGCGGCGCGATCCCGGACCGCGGCCTGTTCACCGT
>DASZKQ010000038.1:0-3969 GCA_035552835.1 Mycobacterium sp.
TGGAAGTCATTGTCCGACAGCCAATCCGACGAGGAACGGCACGTGACTCTGGAATCCGGTCTGCAGCCCTTGCCCGACGAGGTCGCCATCCAGGCGCTGCCGTGGGTCACCGGTCCCGGCACTCCGGCGCGCTCCACCATCGTCGCGGCCGACTGGGGCCGCCTCGCCACCGCCTACCGCAGCACCCGCGCCGCTCTACGCATCGTCGACGAGCTGCTGCCTGGTGAGACCGGGGACGACAGTTCACCGACGCTGACCACCGAGTTCCGAGAAACGTTGCGCGGCGCCGAACCGGCGCGGCGGCGCGGCCTTCTGGTCGATCACGTCACTGCACAGGTCGTCGCGGCGATGGGGTTGGCGTCACCGCAACTGCTGGATCCGTCAACGGGTTTCTTCCAGTCCGGGATGGACTCACTGATGAGCGTGACGCTTCAGCGCGCCCTTTCCGACAGCCTGGGCGAGTCGCTACCCGCGTCGGTGGTGTTCGACTATCCGACCGTCGAAGCGCTGGCCGACTACTTGGCCACTCTCCTTCCGGAACTGGTCGAGGTCGGCGAACAGGCAGGCTCCGGGGACGGTGGGGACGCCTATCAAGACCTCAGTGATGACGATCTGCTCAAAGAACTTTCCGAAAGGCTGGGTTGAGCGCAATGACTGCTGCATCGCCGGATCGTCGGGCGATCATCACCGAGGCGCTGCGCAAGATCGATGATTTGACTGCTCGTCTCCAGATCGCCGAAAAGGCTGATACCGAGCCAATTGCCGTGGTGGGGATGGCGTGCCGGCTTCCCGGTGGGGTGGACACCCCCGCTCAATACTGGCAGTTCCTCAAGAACGGGGAGAACGGCGTTGTCCGGGTGCCTGCGGACCGCTGGGACGCGGATGCCTACTACTCCGAGGACCACACCCGACCCGGCACGATCTGCAATCGCGAGGGCGGCTTTCTGACGTCCTGGCAGCCCGATCAATTCGATGCCGAGTTCTTCGGGATCTCTCCGCGTGAGGCCGTCGCGATGGATCCTCAGCAGCGGCTGCTGCTCGAAGTCGCTTGGGAGGCATTGGAAAACGCTGGCGTCACGCCGGCGGCGGTTCGCAACACGCAGACCGGAATCTATGTCGGTCTGACGACCAGCGACTACTACTGGCTCAGTATCGCCGGTGGGGTGCGCCCGGAAGACTTCGATCCGTATCTCCCATTCGGGAACGCGTCGAACTTCGCTGCGGGGCGGTTGTCGTATTTCCTGGGTGTGCACGGCCCGGCGGTGGTGCTCGATACCGCGTGCTCGTCGTCGCTGGTCGCCATTCATCTGGCGTGCCAGAGCCTGCGCCGGCGAGAAAGCGACCAGGCGTTGGCCGCCGGAACCAACCTGATCATGAGCCCGGAAAATAGCATCGCCTGTTCGCGGTGGGGGATGCTGGCCCCCGACGGTCAATGCAAGACCTTTGACGCGGCCGCCAACGGCTATGTCCGCAGCGAGGGTTGCGGCGTGGTGGTGCTCAAGCGGCTCAGTGACGCGCTGCGCGACGGGGATTCGGTGTGGGCCTTGGTGCGAGGTTCGGCGGTCAACCAGGACGGCCCGAGCAGCGGCCAGACGGTGCCCAGTGGACCGGCCCAGCAGGCGGTGCTACGGGCGGCGTTGGCGGCAGCGCGGCTAGAGCCGTCGGAGATCGACTACATCGAGGCGCACGGCACCGGCACCGCGTTGGGTGATCCGATCGAACTCGAGGCGTTGAACCAGGTTTTCCCTGAGCACGATCGTGCGGCGCCGTTGGTATTGGGTTCGGTGAAGACAAACATGGGTCATTTGGAGAACTCGGCCGGTATCGCCGGGTTCATCAAGACCGTGCTGAGCCTGGGGCATAGCTACATTCCGCCGCATCTGCATTTCAAGCAGTTGACTCCGAACGCCAGCGCAGGTGCATCGCGATTCACCATCGCCGCGCAAGGGATGGAGTGGCCGGCGGTGGGGCGGCCCAGGCGTGCGGGAGTGTCGTCGTTTGGCGTCAGTGGCACCAATGCACATGTGGTCGTCGAGCAGGCGCCTGCCACGGAACCTGTTGCATCGCAACCGGAGCCAGTAGTCAACACCTTGGTGATCTCGGGAAAGACCCCGGCCCGGATCGCGCCGTTGGCCGCGATGCTGGCCGACTGGATGACCGGTGCGGGCGCTGACGTCCCGTTAGCCGATGTCGCCCAGACCTGCAACCAGCACCGGGCCAGCTACAAGAGCTTCGCCGCGGTGTGTGCGCGTGATCGCGATCAGGCGGTGGCCGGCCTGCAGGCATTGGCGGCCGGCGAACCGGCGCCGGGTGTTGTCGAGCAGGCCAACCGACCCCAGGGGCCAGGCACGGTATTTGTCTATTCGGGTCAGGGTTCGCAGTGGGCGGGCATGGGCCAGCGGTTGCTGACCGAGGAGCCGGCGTTTGCTGCGGCGGTGGACGAGTTAGAGCCGGCTTTTGTTGCCCACGCAGGGTTTTCGCTGCGGGATGTTCTGGTTGCCGGCGAGCCGGTGGTGGGCATCGAGCGTATCCAGCCGGTGTTGGTGGGTATGCAGTTGGCGTTGACTGCGTTGTGGCGCTCGTATGGCGTGGAACCGGATGCGGTGATTGGGCATTCGATGGGCGAGGTCACCGCTGCCGTCGTGGCCGGGGCGCTGAGCCCGGCCGACGGGCTGAAAGTCATCGCGACCCGGTCGAAGTTGATGTCGCAGTTGTCCGGGCAGGGCGCCATGGCGTTGCTGGAGTTGGGGGCCGAGGACGCCGAGAAGTTGGTCGCGGACTATCCGGACATCACAGTCGCGGTGTACGCCGCTCCGCAGCAGACGGTGATCGCCGGGCCACCCGAGCAGGTTGATGCGCTGATCGCGGTGGTGGACGCGCAAGGCCTGTTGGCGCGCCGCGTCGAGGTGGATGTGGCCTCACACCATCCGACGGTCGATCCGATCCTGCCGGCGTTGCGCACTTCGCTGGCTGATCTGGCACCGGTTGCGCCGAGGATTCCATTGATCAGCACGGTCGGTCAAACCAACGGCGCGGCACCGGCGTTTGATGCCGACTATTGGGTGGTCAATTTGCGCAACCCGGTGCGGTTCAGCCAGGCAGTGGCGGCTGCTATAGAAGAGCACGGAGACCACACCTTCGTCGAAGTCACCCCGCACCCACTGCTCACCCACGCCATCGGTGAAACGCTTGCTTCGGCGCCATCGAGCGACCGATTCGTTGTCACTTCGGCGATGAAGCGCGGTGACGACGAAACTCTTTCTGTCCACACTCAACTCGCCACTCTCGGTGTGACGCCGAAGACCGGTGGGGTCCGGCGCGCCGACATCCCGCCGTCGCCGTGGTTGCATGCCAGCTATTGGATCGAGAAGAAATCCGCCGGGCCGCAGCTGCCAGATGTGCACCCGTTGCTTGGGGTGCACGTTGAAATGCCCTCTGGCCGTGAGCATGTGTGGCAGGCCGACATCGGAACCGAAACGATGCCGTGGCTGGCCGACCACAAGCTGCATGGCCAGGCCATCATGTCGACGGCAGGCTTTGCCGAGATGGCGTTGACCGCGGGCCACCAGGCCCTTGGCCTGCCCGTCGACGCGGTACAGGTCAACCGCCTCGAGATCGAGCAGACGCTTGTCCTGGATGGCCAAACTCGGGTCACGACACAGTTTGCTTCCAACGCTGACGGGAATCGCCTTGAGATTCATGCCAGTTCGGCCGACGGCAAGTGGTCCCGGTATGCGGTAGCCGACATCGACGCGGCCGACCAGGATGCGACCGCCGAGCAGCGCGACACCGAGTCGGGCAACGTCATCGAGCTGTCCGACGACGCTGCTGACCATCCCGACTACTGCATCCACCCGGTGTTGCTCGACGCGGCGCTGCGGCAGCTGGCTGTGGGCATCCCCACTGAAGCCCCGGACGGTTCGACGTCGTATCTGCCGGCCTCGGTCGCGACGATACGAGTGTTCGGTC
>DASZKQ010000039.1:0-5277 GCA_035552835.1 Mycobacterium sp.
GTGGACCACACCGTCGTCGACGCCGCCCGCTCGATGGGCATGGGCGAGATGCGAGTGCTATTGCGAGTCGAGGTGCCCAACGCGTTGCCGCTGATTTTGGGCGGGCTGCGCACCGCGACGTTGCAGGTGGTCGCCACCGCGACGGTGGCCGCCTATGCCAGCCTGGGCGGGCTGGGGCGATATTTGATCGACGGCATCAAGGTGCGCCAATTCCACATCGCTCTGGTCGGCGCGTTGATGGTGGCTGCGCTGGCGTTGATCCTTGACGCCGCGTTGGGATTCGCGATCTGGGTCTCGGTGCCCGGTACCGGTCGGCTGCGACGAAAGCCACCGAATGGCTCCAACGTGACCGACCACGCCTCGAAATCGCCGGGGCGGTCGCCTAACGTAGACTCGTGAGCCCAGCCCCAACGGATGCGACGTCGAACTCCTGGTCGACGATTTTGACCTGGCGCGCACATGACGCCAGGCGGATGGAATCGGTACGAGTGCAGTTGTCCGGCAAGCGATTAAAGGCCAACGGACACATCGTGGCCGCCGACGCCGAGACCAATCCGGCATTCGCCGCCTACTACGACCTGCAGACCGACGATACCGGCGCGACCAAGCGACTCGGGATGACGGTCACGCTGGCCGAGCGGGAACGGCAGCTCGCGATCGCGCGCGACGAGGAGAACATGTGGCTGATCACCGACCATCAGGGCGAGTCTCGGGCAGGCTACGACGGCGCCCTCGACGTCGATCTGGTGTTCAGCCCGTTCTTCAACGCGCTGCCGATCCGTCGCTGCGGTTTGATGGAGCGAGCCGACTCGATCACGGTGCCGACCATCTACGTGAGACTGCCCGAAATGTCGGTGACCTCAGCAATGGTCAGCTACAGCACTCCAGCCCCGGGAGCTGCCGAGGGGATCAAGGTGCACTCGCCGGTGTCCGAGGTCACCCTGACCGTCGATGCGGACGGGTTCATTGTGGATTATCCAGGCTTGGCAGAGCGGATCTGATCACCCCGCCGGCGCGACCCGCGGCGGCCAGCTCTTCGCGCCATTTCTGAGCGCCGACGAAAACGGTGACGATCTCCGGCCGCGAAAAACTGTCGTAACGGGTGCGCGCGGCATGCCCGGCCTCGACAAGCTCGGCGACGGAGTTGTTGTGCGCCAGCGACTCTCGCGCATCGATAAGCAATTCGATGGCCCGGTCCGCCATCGGCAGCAGTTGGCCTGCGTTGGCTTCGCACATCGCCCGCACCAGATCCGGCGCGCTGCCCGCCACCCGCGTGCCGTCCCGGAACGACCCTGCGGCCAGTGCGAACGCCAGTGGAACCTCCGAAGCGGTGACCGCGAGTGCTTCGGCGAGCAGATGCGGCAGATGGGAGATAGCGGCCGCAGCGGCGTCGTGTTCGTCGGATCTGGCCGGCACCACCACCGACCCGCAGTCCAGCGCCAGCTCCAACACCATTGACCAGATCGCCGGGTCGACATGGTCGTCCACACTGATCACCCACGGGGCACCGGTGAACAGCCGGGCGTGGCCGGCGGACCAACCCGAGTGCGCTGTTCCCGTCATCGGATGCCCGCCGACGAAGCGTCGCTGCAGACCAGCGGCGATCACCTCGTCGAGCACCGCACTTTTGACGCTGGTTACGTCGGTGAGCGGACAGTCGGGGGCCGAGTCGCTGATATGGGCGAGCAGGATAGGCAACGCCGGCATCGGCACCGCGAGAGCGATCAGCGCGCCGATATCGGCGGCGCGGGTCAGCGCCTCGGTGATGTCGGTCGTGGCGTCGAAGCCGTCGAACCGGGCCGCTTGGGCCCCTTCGACCGAGCGGTTGTATCCGAATGCCTCGCGGCCGGATGCCGTCACCGCACGCAGTAACGAGCCCCCGATCAGTCCAAGGCCCAGCACGCACACCGGTGTCTTCGCCACCCCACAAGGTTGGCACATTTGCCTGGGAGAGCCGACGCCCGATAGGCGGCCGACGCGACGCCGATCTGCTGGTCATGTGCTGGTCAATGGGCTCCAGCGGGACTAGCGTAGGCGGCCATGGGAGCACAGCGGGCTTCCGCGCAAGCTGACACGCCGGACGGATTCGGCGTGGCTGTGGTGCGGGAGGACGGTAAATGGCGCTGCTCTGCCATGCGTTCCAAAGTCCTGACCAGCCTGACTGACGCGGAAACCGAACTGCGGGAGTTGCGCAGCGCCGGCGCGGTTTTCGGCCTGCTCGACATTGACGACGAGTTTTTCGTGATCGTGCGGCCGGCGCCGTCGGGAACCCGACTGTTGCTCTCGGACGCGACCGCGGCACTGGACTACGACATCGCCGCCGAAGTGCTGGACAACCTAGACGCCGACATCAATCCGGAGGATCTCGAGGACGCCGACCCGTTTGAGGAGGGCGATCTCGGTTTGCTCTCCGATGTCGGGCTGCCCGAGGCGGTGCTGGGCGTCATTCTCGACGAGACCGACCTGTACGCCGACGAGCAGCTGGGCCGCATCGCGCGGGAGATGGGCTTCGCCGAGGAGCTGTCGGCGGTGCTCGACCGTCTCGGACGGTGAGCTCCGACGAAGACCTGATCCGTGCCGCCCTGGCGGTTGCCGCGACCGCGGGCCCACGTGACGTCCCGGTGGGCGCGGTGATCATCGGTCGCGACGGAACCGAGCTGGCCGGCGCGGTCAATGCGCGCGAGGCACTAGGCGATCCGACCGCGCACGCCGAGATTCTGGCCATCCGGGCTGCCGCCGGCGTACTCGGCGACGGGTGGCGGCTGGCCGGAGCGACGCTGGCGGTCACCGTTGAGCCGTGCACGATGTGCGCGGGCGCATTGGTGATGGCGCGGGTCGACCGTTTGGTGTTCGGGGCCTGGGAGCCCAAAACCGGAGCGGTCGGCTCGCTGTGGGACGTGGTCCGCGACCGCCGGCTCAACCACCGCCCGGCCGTCCGCGGCGGGGTGCTGGCCGACGAATGCGCTGCTCTGCTGGAGGCCTTCTTCGCTCGCCAGCGATTGGGGTGAGCACGGCAACGTTGGGTAAGCTGTCCGGCGGTGGCGTGTCCGAGCGGCCTAAGGAGCACGCCTCGAAAGCGTGTGACGGGTAACCCCCGTCCGAGGGTTCAAATCCCTCCGCCACCGCAACGGTTCTATGCTTGTCACCGCAGCTCAGAGGCTTATCTCATCTCCTGGGAGCGGCCGCGGGCACCCGTTTGGGCACACTTTGGGCACACTTGGAATCCAACGCTTCGGCGACGGCATCAAGGTCGGTGTCGAAAAGATCGGCGTAGGTGTCGAGGGTGACCTTCGCTGATGTGTGTCCGAGCATCCGGGACAACGCCAACACGTTCACCCCGGAACTGATCGCGATCGACGCGCAGGAATGGCGCAGATCATGAGGGGTGATCTTCTGCACCTTGGCGCGCTTCACCGCACCGGCGAACCATCCGCCGCGGGACTTCGGGCGCGGCAGATACGCGCCGTCGCCGAACACGAGACCATCGAGGCTACGGCCCTCGCACTGCAACGCCAGTTCATCCAGCACGAACGCACGCACCGGCACCGACCGCTCCTGGCGGCTCTTCGTGCGACCAACAGCGTGATCAATGCCGAGCTGTACGGCGTTGTCGTTGACGCTCAGCCTCCGGCGCAGGAACTGGATATCGCGCACCCGTAGTGCGACCGCTTCGCCCCAGCGGATGCCGGTGTAGGCGAGGGTGAGCACGAGCGCCCGATGCTGCCCCGACTCGGCCGCCAGCCGAGCGACGTCATCGACCGTGAGGTACACCCGCCGGTTACCGGCCTTGTGGGGCAGGTTCTCCACGCCCCTACTGGGGTTCGCTGCCAGTCGTCGTGACTTCACCGCGTCATCGAGGATGCCTGCGAGCACTCCGTAGGCCCGGACAACGGTGGTTGCACCCGAAGCCTTACGAATGGTGGCGACCCACCGCTCAACGGCGGCAAGGTCGATATCCGCGATCCGGGCGATTCCCCATACCGGTTTGACGTGGATGCGCCACGCTGATTCGAGAGTCCGGTAGTTCGACGGGGCCACGTCAGATTCCTTGCGGGACAACCATGCCGGGGCCAGCTCACCAACCGTGATCATCCCGAGGCTCGGCGCCACGTAGGCACCGGTCATCTTCTCCACTTCGACCGTGTTCGCGAACTCCTGAGCGTCACGCTTCGTCGTGAAGCCGCGCCGTTTTGTCTGCGTCCGCGCCGGGGTGCGGTAACGGACGGTGTATCGCGTTGCGCCCGTTGACGTTTCGTAGGATTCAATCGTCGCCATCGGACCCAGTCTCCTTTATCCACCGCGCATGTTGCCACTGCGGTTGAGCGTTCACGAGCAACGCCAAATCCGAAACGGAGGTCACCGACGCTTCACCCCGCAGCCACAGCCATAACCTCCCAGCCGAAACCTTGGTGTCCATCCCGGCGACCGCGACCATCTTGGCCGGGTCATCGGCGCCGGGCATATCCGGCATCAGCAAGGTGATCGGCGAAACATCAAGTGCCAGAGCCAAGGCCACGAGGTCATCGACGTCTACCCGGCGCGTGCCCTTCTCGATCTGATCGACGGCGCTGTGTCCGAGCGGCCGGCCAACTTCACCGAGTTTGTTCGGCGCTTTCCAGCGTCGTACGCCCGAGAGCACAGACAGCGGATGCTACGCCTGCAAGCCCAGCGGATCGGCTGGTAACCATGCAAATTCAACGAAAGGAAAAGTGAAATTATGAAAGTACGCATGACAGTAGGCGTTCTGGGAGGGTTTTATAACATCGAAGCCGGCGACGACGGCTACTCCGTGCATCGCGGCGACGTCCTCGACCTCGACCCCGTCCACGTTGAGCGCATCGTCGGTCAGGGCTACGCCCAAACCGACATCGACGGCAAACTCCGCCCGGCCTACGAGAAGCCGACCTATGAGGAAATGGTCGACCTGAAAACCAAAATCGCGATGGCGCAACGCGAACCCGCCGGGCTGCGCGACAAAGTCACAAAAGTAGCCCGCATCAGATAACAGAACCTCAGGCGGGCGGGACGGCCGTTCCTTTCCTTTCCTAAACCCGCCCGCCGGACACCAAAAGCATTTGCACCCGCAACGCAAAGGAGCACGACAAATGAGCGGTCCACTCAACAGCGATGGCCGTCACTGGGACATTCCCCTCGACCAGGCTAGGAGCGGCGACAAACTCAGCGTGCGTCCACAAGCACCCGACGACGAAGGCGCTCAACCCCAGGCGCGCCCTGACTCCGAGCATGCACCCGCGCCGTCACCGGACAGGTTCACCT
>DASZKQ010000040.1:0-4864 GCA_035552835.1 Mycobacterium sp.
AAGTAGACGCCCCGATCCTCGACATCGACGAGCGGTCGCAGCAAGTCGACGACGGTGGGAAGTGACTGGGTCAATGGCCCGTCTCTCCCCCGCGGGCGGGGGGACCCCCACCTCGACCCAGCTGCGCGGTCCGCATCGTCGGGCGAGTCACTGGCTAAGCGGGAGTGTCCGCCAGCTCACGGCCGATGCGCAGCAGCGCTCCGGTGGCGCCGCCCAGCGCGAACTCGGTCTGCTTGGCGGCCAGGAAGTAGCGATGCACCGGATGGTCGATGTCGATGCCGACGCCGCCGTGCACGTGAACAATTGTGTGCGCCACGCGATGGCCGGCGTCGGCAGCCCAGAATGCTGCGGTGGCGACCTCGTTGTCGGCTGGCAGGTCTTCGCTGAGCCGCCAGGCGGCCTGGGTGAGCGTCAGCCGCAATCCCTTGACGTCGATGTAGCCGTCCGCCAGCCGTTGTCCGACCGCTTGGAAGCTGCCGATCGGACGGTCGAACTGCTCACGAGTGCGTGCGTATTCGGCGGTCAAGTGCAGTCCGCGGTCCAGGACGCCGAGCTGAAAGGCGCTGCGGCCCAGTATATCCAGCGTGGCGATCCAGCTGACGACGTCCTCGCCGCCGACCACTCGCCCGCTATCTACCTCGACCCCGTCCAGTCGGAGGTGCCCGATGCTGCCCAGCCCGGTGGTCTCCAGGGTCGTCACCGAGACTCCAGGGTCGCTGGCAGCAATCAGGAAAACTGCGGTCCCGGAATCGGTTTCGGCTGGCACCAAGAACCCGTCGGCCACCGGGCCATAACCGACCTGGGTGCGGGTTCCGGACAGGCGGTAGCGGTCTCCGGCGCGAGCAGCCTGCACTGGCCCGTCGCCCATCTCGCCGTCCAACGCGACCGTGAGGATCTTGGTCCCGCTCACCGCGGGTTCGCCCCACTCCTGCTGAAGTTCCGGTGAACCGAACCGGGCCAGGGCACCCGCGGCCAGAACGACGGAGTCCAGGTAGGGAACAGCCGCGAGCTGCCGGCCCAGTCCGACAAGTACGGCGGTCTGTTCGAGCACCCCAAAACCGCCTCCGCCCACCGACTCCGGCGCGGCGGTGGACACGATGTCGGCGTCGATCAGCTTGCTCCACAGCTCGCGGTCAAACCGCTGATCCAGACCATCGAGCTGACGTTGGTGCTCCGGCGTGCACACCGAGTCGACGATCGTGTTGACCAGATCGCCGAGATCAAGGGCGGCTTCGGTGGTCGAAAAGTCCATGGTCTCCTGAATCCTCCGGAAAGTTAGCGGTTGGCTCGGGGCAGGCCCAGCGCCACCATGCCAATGATGTCGCGCTGCACTTCGTTGGTGCCGCCGCCGAAGGTCAGGATCAAGCAGGCCCGGTGCATCCGCTCGACTCGGCCGCGCAGCAGTGCTCCGGGTGAGTCCTGACGCACGGTGGCCGCGGTGCCCAGTACCTCCATCAGCAGGCGGTAGGCCTCGGTGGCCAGCTCGGTGCCGAACACCTTGGCGGCAGAGGCATCCGCGGGTGACGGTGCGGCCGAGTCCGAGGACGCGAGCTCCCAGTTGATCAGCTTGAGGACTTCGACCTTGGCGTGTACTCGCGCCAGGTTGAGCTGCACCCATTCCGAATCGATGAGCCGGGCGCCGCCGGCGTCTTTGGTGTTCTGCGCCCACTCCCGCACCTGGTTGAGCGCCATGATGATCGGCATCGGCGACACCAACGCGACGCGCTCGTGGTTGAGCTGGTTGGTGACCAGCTTCCAGCCGCCGTTCTCCTCGCCGACCCGGTTGGCCACCGGGACGCGGACATCCTGGTAATAGGTGGCGCTTGTGTCCACGCCCGCCATGGTGTGCACCGGCGTCCAGGAGAAACCCTCAGAGCTGGTCGGCACGATCAGCATCGAGATGCCGCGATGCTTCTTGGCTTCGGTGTTCGTGCGGGCCGCCAGCCATACGTAGTCGGCGTAGGCGATCAGGCTGGTCCACATCTTCTGACCGTTGACCACATAGTCGTCGCCGTCGCGCACCGCGGTCGTGCGCAGGTTGGCCAGGTCGGTACCGGCGCCGGGCTCGGAATAGCCGATCGCGAAGTGCAGGTCACCAGAGGCGATCTTGGGCAGGTAGAACTTCTTCTGCTCCTCGGTGCCGAAGGCCATGATGGTCGGCGCGACGCTGTTGATGGTCAGGAACGGCACCGGCGCGCCGGCGATCGCTGCCTCGTCGGTGAAGATCAGCGAGTCCATCGGGGAGCGGTCCTGGCCGCCGTACTCCTTGGGCCAGTTCAGGGTGAGCCAGCCGTCCTTACCCATCTGGGCCACCGTCTCGCGGTAGACGTTGCCTTCACCGACCTCGCCCGACGTCGAGCTCAGTGCCTCGCGGCGTTGCGGGGTGATCAGCTTGGCGAAGTACGAGCGCAGTTCGCGACGCAGCTCCTCCTGCTCAGGGGTATAACTGATGCGCATTCGGCCACCCTCCTCCTCCTAGGTGAATCGCACGGCAGCCTTCATCGACGGCCACCCATTCGCCACCTGAGGTTGTAACACGTTCTAGTCTGAGGGTCCAGCGACCGTCTCGCCGAATGCGTTCGCAGCTGGTCGTATGGTGGGTCCTAGGTAGCCACAGCCCACGTTCAAGGAGGATGCCGTGCGGGTGATAGTTGACCACGACCGCTGCGAAGGCAACGCGGTGTGCCTGGGAATCGCGCCGGATATCTTCGACCTCGACGACGAGGACTACGCCGTGGTGAAGACCGACCCGATTCCCGCCGATCGGGAGGCGCTGGCCGAGCAGGCGATCGCCGAATGCCCGCGGGCTGCACTCCTACGCGAAGACTAGAGGTATTCATAAATTGACTAGCAGCACGAAAGCGACCGATCTGTCCGGAAAGGTCGCGGTGGTGACGGGTGCGGCCGCAGGGTTGGGCCGCGCCGAAGCGATCGGCTTGGCCCGTGTCGGTGCAACTGTCGTGGTCAACGACATCGCCGCCGCGCTGGATGCTTCCGACGTCATCGACGAGATCACCGCCGCCGGCTCCAAGGCCGTAGCCGTCACCGGCGACATCAGTCAGCGTACGACCGCCGACGAGTTGGTCAGCTGCGCCGATGGGCTGGGCGGCTTGAGCATCGTGGTGAACAACGCCGGGATCACGCGCGACCGGATGCTGTTCAACATGTCTGACGACGAGTGGGACGCCGTGATCGCCGTGCACCTGCGCGGCCATTTCCTGCTGACCCGCAACGCCGCCACCTATTGGCGCCAAAGGGCGAAGGAGTCCGACGGCTCGGTCTATGGCCGCATCGTCAACACGTCATCGGAAGCGGGGTTGGTGGGTCCGGTGGGCCAGGCGAACTACGGTGCCGCCAAGGCCGGTATCACCGCGCTGACCCTGACGGCGGCCCGGGCGCTGGGCCGCTACGGAGTTTGCGCGAATGTGATCTGTCCGCGGGCCCGGACGGCGATGACGGCCGATGTGTTCGGAGAGGCCCCTGCAGCCGGCGACGGCCAGATCGATCCGCTTTCCCCCGAGCACGTGGTCACCCTGGTTCGGTTCCTCGCATCGCCGGCGGCCAGCGCCGTCAACGGCCAGGTATTCATTGTCTACGGCCCACAGGTGACGCTGGTGTCTGCGCCCAGCGCCGAGCATCGGTTCACCTCAGACGCGCAGGCCTGGGACGCGCAAGAGCTCAGCGCTACGCTGGTGGATTACTTTGCTGGGCGCGACCCGGAACGGAATTTCGCGGCGACCGGGTTAATGGAGTGAAGATCCGGACAGCGAGACCCTTCGTATCGTTTTGAACCAACTAGAACACGTTGCAGGATGACCTGCATCGCAAATGCCCTGACCTGCCAAAACTACTGGCATTTGTCTAATTTTGCCGTTCTTTGACACTCCGAACTTGTTCTAGTTAGGATGATCCGGCTCACGCGGAGCGCCGTCGGCTGAGAAACAAGCTAAGGCGCCGCCATCCGGGGACGCAGAGGCTTCGCTGAAGAACTTGCAGACACCCGCGCGAGAAGGGAACCAGGTTGCTCGAACAGCTCGCGGTCCCGGCCCGGGCCGTGGGCGGGTTCGTAGAAATGGCGCTGGAGACCTTTCGCGCGATATTTCGTCGACCGTTTCAGTTCCGCGAGTTCCTCGACCAGACCTGGATGATCGCCCGAGTCTCGCTGGTCCCGACCCTGCTGGTCGCCATCCCGTTCACTGTCCTGGTGGCGTTCACGCTCAACATTCTCCTTCGCGAGATCGGCGCCGCCGACCTGTCCGGGGCGGGTACCGCATTCGGCACCATCACCCAGCTCGGACCCGTCGTCACCGTGTTGGTGGTGGCCGGAGCGGGCGCCACCGCGATCTGCGCCGACCTCGGCGCCCGCACCATTCGTGAGGAAATCGACGCCATGCGGGTGCTGGGCATCGATCCGATCCAGCGCCTGGTGGTACCCCGGGTGCTGGCGTCGACGTTCGTCGCATTGCTGCTGAACGGATTGGTCTCGGCGATCGGTATCGCCGGCGGCTACGTGTTCTCCGTGCTGCTGCAGGGCGTCAACCCGGGTGCGTTTGTCAACGGGCTGACCGTGCTCACCCACCTCGGCGAGCTGGTGCTCTCCGAAATCAAGGCGTTGTTGTTCGGCGTCGTCGCCGGCCTGGTCGGGTGCTACCGAGGCCTGACGGTCAAGGGTGGACCAAAGGGCGTGGGGGTGGCCGTCAACGAGACGGTGGTGTACGCGTTCATCTGCCTGTTCGTGATCAACGTGATCATGACGGCAATCGGCGTTCGAGTGCTGGCTCGGTGACCAGATGAGTCGCGACATCGACGAAGACGCCGGCATGGCCGGCGTTGAGGAGTGGCGCACATGAGCTACGACGCCTCG
>DASZKQ010000041.1:0-17385 GCA_035552835.1 Mycobacterium sp.
CACGAGTTCGCCGAATCCGTCATACGTCCCGTCGCCCTCGACTACGACCAGCGACAGGAGTTCCCTTGGCCGGTGCTGGAGGAAGCCGCGCAGCAGGGCTTTTACAGTCCGCTGTTCTACCGCGACCTCATCGGCGACCCAACTGGTATTTCGTTGCCGATGTTCATGGAGGAGCTGTTTTGGGGTTGCGCCGGAATCGGTTTGGCGATCGTGATGCCGGCGCTGGCGCTGTCGGCCATTGGGCAAGCTGCCTCGCCGGAGCAGATGCTGGAGTGGGCGCCCGAGTGTTTCGGTTCGCCGGGCGACCTCAAGCTCGCGGCGCTGGCGATCTCGGAACCTGAAGGCGGCAGCGACGTACGGAATCTGCGGACCACCGCACGGCGGGACGGCAGCGACTGGGTGATCGACGGTCACAAGATGTGGATCGGCAACGGCGGTATCGCCGATGTGCATGTGGTCAACGCGGTTGTTGACGAAGAGCTCGGCCATCGCGGGCAGGCGTTGTTCATTGTCCCTGGCGGCACACCCGGTCTGAAGATGGTCCGCAAACTCGACAAACTGGGCTGCCGGGCGTCGCATACCGCCGAGCTTCTTCTCGACGGTGTGCGGGTCCCGGAAGCCAACCTGCTGGGCGGGCAAGAAAAGCTCGAGCACAAGCTCGCTAAAGCGCGCGAAGCCGTCGCCGGCGGAAAGCGATCCAGCTCAGCGACATTGGGCACCTTCGAGCAGACTCGCCCGATGGTCGCTGCCCAGGCGATCGGCATCGCGCGGGCAGCGTTGGAGTATGCCACCACTTACGCCACTCAGCGGGAGGCGTTTGGCGGACCGATCATCGACAACCAGGGCATCGCTTTTCCGTTGGCGGAGCTGGCCACCCAGATCGAAGCGGCGCGGCTGTTGACGTGGCGGGCGTCCTGGATGGCTGCCAAAGGGATCCCGTTCGAGCGCGGCGAAGGCTCAATGTCGAAGATGGCCGCCAGCGAGGTTGCTGTCAGGGCAACCGAGCGGGCGATTCAAACCATGGGCGGTTGGGGCTATATCACCGACCACCCGGTCGAGAAGTGGTATCGAGATGCCAAGCTGTACACCATCTTTGAAGGCACCAGCGAGATTCAGCGAATCGTCATATCCCAGGCGCTGGGCGCCTCGGAAGGTGCTCCGCCGCTGCACATCGAGATCGAGCCGTCGGGTGGTCCGTTGAACCGGATGTTCGGCCGCGGCACGCTGCTTCGGGCCCGCGTAGCGAGCGCGGCACTTTCCGCCAAGGACCGGCTTCCACAGCCGTTAATGCACGTCGCGATGCAAGCGTTGCGGCCGCCGCGTAAGTGAGCTATTAGCGCTGCCCACCCCCGCCCCGTGCCCGCTTCGGCGCCGTGCAGGGAGACGGGGTAGAAAGGAACGCAAATGACCACAGACAAGACCGGCGCCCAAACCAGCGTCAGCGCCATAGACGGCAAGTACACCATTGCCGTCGAGGGTCAGACCGTCGGGCTGGCCGCCGTGGCTGACCGCGACAACCGGCGGGTGTTCTACCACACCGAGGTCGACGAAGGGTTCGGCGGGCGCGGCTTGGCCAACATCTTGGTCGGGGAGGCTCTTGAGGCCACCCGCGCGGACGGCAAACGCGTTGTCGCCGTGTGCCCCATGGTGGCCGCCTTCGTCAAGAAGCACCCGGAATTCAGCGACATCACCGACCCGGTCACGCCCGAGATATTGCAGTGGGCACAAACGCTTTAGCCCCGGTAGCAACTTTAATACGGTGCTGCCAACTGATCAGAACACGTGCAGGATCGCGACGACGAGGGTGGCACCGGGCACACACTTCGTTGCAAGGCACGGTTTCGGGTCCTGTTAGCCGGCACCCTTGCCATTGTCGACTCGATAGACCGCGCCGTGGACGGCAGCCGCAGCATCGCTGGCGAGGAACGCGATCACATTAGCAACGTCAAGGGGCTGCATCATGCCGCGCGGTGAGGCCGTTCGCATGATCAGGTCGTAGTTCGGGTTGTCCGGCGCACTGAACTGTTCGAGTTGCGGTGTGAGCATGCCGCCCGGACATATTGCATTGACGCGCAAGCGATCCGCAGTGTACTCCACCGCCAAAGCACGAGTCAGCCCAATCAGCCCGTGCTTGGCAGCGCAATAGCCGGCCGAGTAGGCCTGCCCCTCGACGCCGGCAATGGAGCTGACATTAATGATGTTGCCGCTTCGCTCCAGCAGATAGGGCAGTGCAGCCCTGCAGAGGAAGAACGGCCCGTTCAGGTTGACCGCGAGATCTTGTGCCCAGTCGTCGTCGGTCATCGACTCCGTGCGGCGCATCTGGTGTCGCGCGGCGATGTTGATAAGGACATCTAGCCCGCCCCACTCGCGGACGCACTGCTCGACCGCGTCCAGGCAGGCCTGCGCCGACGCAACGTCCACCGATGCGTATGAACCGTGTTTTACTTCGGCGAATATGTCGGCCAAGCGTCCAGTATCCCGGCCGATGCCGAAAACCGTTGCGCCCTGGCCGGAAAGCAGCCGGGCGGTCTGAGCGCCAAGGCCCGACGACGCGCCGGTCACCAACGCGACTTTATTTTGCAAGGCAGCCATACCAGTTCCCGTTCACCTAGGTTCGCACCCGCGCAACGCTAACCCGCAGCAACTCCAGCGGCGCAATGAGTCTCGGTGCCCATCGGTGCACCGCGTCGGCGAAGATGGGCGCGGCCCGGAAACTCTGCCGGATCCGGCGCGCCGTCAGAAACACCAGCAGGCTGATCGCCAGCCTCCCCAGCGCGATCCGACTCGTTCGCTTCTTCCAGGTTGACCGCGTCGGGCCCACGTGCCGACCGACGTAGTAGCCGATGGATGTTGCCATCGCGAGAGCGGCGATTCCCGCAAACACCATCATGATGATGAGCGTTCTTGGTCACCGTCGCGGCGAGATCACACCAGGGATACACCTCGGCCAATAAGCGCGGGCCTGAAAGTCAATTTTGTTTGTGGGCGAAGGGGGACTTGAACCCCCACGTCCCGAAGGACACTGGCACCTGAAGCCAGCGCGTCTGCCATTCCGCCACTCGCCCTGAACAATCGGTGGAGCCTACCACTGTAATAGCCGGCATCCCCAACCACGCCGACGCCCTGACGGTGGTGCTCGCCGCCGCCTCCACGGGCGCCGAACTCGCGCTTGACCTGGATCGATGCGATTCTCAGAGTTCTGCAAGTGCCCCTGCGATGCGCTGGCCCGATACCATGCTGGAGTACGACACGCGTGATGCGACACGCCGGAGGGATCGTCCGCCGTGCAGCAGCAATAGTTAAAGGACTGAGGCGGGCGCTTGGAGATGAGCAGCCAGAAGGGGCTAGTTCAACGCATCGAGCGCAAACTTGAGGTCACCGTCGGCGATGCTTTTGCCCGAGTGTTCGGCGGATCGATCGTCCCACAAGAGGTAGAAACCCTGCTGCGCAGGGAGGCGGCCGACGGAATCCGCCCTCTTCAAGGCGATCGGCTTTTGGCTCCCAACGAATACATCATTACCCTCGGTATGCACGACTATCAGAAAGTGGGCGCCGATCCGGACCTCACTTCAGACGCTTTCGCTAAGCACTTGGCGGGATACATCGGCGAACAGGGGTGGCAAACATATGGTGACGTGGTCGTCCGGTTCGAGCAGTCGGCGAACCTACATACCGGCCAGTTCCGCGCCCGCGGTGCTGTCAACCCCGATGTCGCGCCCCGCCCGACGGCTAGCGAGCCCGCCGCGCCACAATCAGATCATGTGTTCAACGCAGAACCAGGAGTACCAGCGATGACCGAGAATTCGAGCTACCGCGGCGGCCAGGGGCAGGGGCGGCCCGGCGATGACTACTACGACGACCAGCGCGGGCATCCGCAAGACGACCCGCGCGGTAGCCAGGATCCCCGAGGTGCGTATCCGCCGGAACCGGCCGGCTACCCCGACCAGCAGGGTTATCCAGCGCCGCCACCCGACCAAGGCGCCTACCCCGACCAACGCGGCGGCTACCCCGACCAAGGCGGCTACCCCGACCAACGCGGCTACCAAGAACAAGGTCACTACCCCGACCAACGCGGTCACTACCCCGACCAAGGCGGCTACCCCGACCAAGGCGGCTACCCCGACCAAGGCGGCTACCCCGACCAACGCGGCGGCTACCCCGACCAGGGCGGCTACCCGCAGTACGAACAGCGACCAGCCGGCGGCTACGGCGGCGGTCAGGGTCATGACCAGAGCTACCGCCAGGGCGGCTACGGCCAGCCCGGTGGCCAGGGTTACGGCGAGTATGCCGACTACGGCCGCGGACCGGCCCGCCCCGATGAGGGCGGCTACGGTGCACCCGACCAACGGGCTCCCTACCCCGAGCAGGGTGGCGGCTACGACCAGGGCTACGCCGGTGGGCCGGGATACGGCCAGCAGGACTACGGCCAACAGCCCGATTACGGTCGTTATGGCGACGCCCCCGCCCCGCAATACGGCGGCGGGTACCCCGAGCCCGCGGGGCGCGACTATGACTACGGCCAGGCCCCGGAAGCGGGCGGCTACGGCGGCTACAGCCAGGGCGGCTACCCGTCGTCCGGGACTGCGGTCATGTTGCAGCTCGATGACGGCAGCGGGCGCACCTACCAATTGCGCGACGGCGCAAACATCATCGGCCGCGGCCAGGACGCGCAGTTCCGGCTGCCGGACACCGGTGTGTCGCGGCGCCATTTGGAGATCCGTTGGGACGGTCACGTCGCGTTACTGTCGGACCTCAACTCCACCAACGGCACCACCGTCAATAACGCCCCGGTGCAGGAGTGGCAGTTGGCCGACGGCGACGTGATCCGGCTGGGGCACTCTGAGATCGTCGTCCACATCCATTGAGCCCGTAGTCGCGCAGCTATCCAGCTTCAGCCCGCTTCGACCGCCGTCCAAGTATCGTGACGTTGCTATATCCGGGCACGCGAAGCGCGCGGCGCCAGGACGGAGGGGACGCCAGATGCAGGGACTAGTACTGCAGCTGACGCGTGCCGGGTTCTTGATGCTGTTGTGGCTGTTCATCTGGTCGGTGCTGCGAATCCTGCGGACTGACATCTACGCGCCGACCGGCGCGGTCATGGTGCGACGCGGTTTGACGTTGCGGGGCACCTTATTGCCGTCGCGGCAGCGGCTCACCGCCGCGCGCTACCTGGTAGTGACCGAGGGGGCGTTGGTGGGTGCACGTATCACGCTCAGCGGGCAGCCCGTGCTGATCGGACGCGCCGACGACTCCACTCTGGTGCTGACCGACGACTATGCCTCGACACGGCACGCCCGGCTGTCTCAGCGCGGCTCGGAATGGTATGTCGAAGATCTAGGATCGACCAACGGCACATACCTGGACAGGGCGAAAGTGACGACCGCGGTACGCGTTCCCATCGGCACGCCGGTTCATATCGGCAAGACGGTAATCGAGCTGCGCCCGTGACTTTGGTCTTGCGTTATGCAGCCCGCAGCGATGTCGGCTTGGTGCGCTCTAACAACGAAGACTCGGTGTACGCCGGCGCGCGATTGCTGGCGCTGGCCGACGGCATGGGCGGACACGCCGCCGGTGAAGTCGCTTCCCAGTTGGTAATTGCCGCGTTGGCCCACCTCGACGACGACGAACCCGGTGGCGACCTGCTGGCCAAGCTGGACTCCGCGGTACACGCCGGCAATTCGGCCATTGCCGCGCAGGTTGAGATGGAGCCCGACCTCGAGGGAATGGGCACCACACTCACCGCAATCCTGTTCGCAGGCAACCGTCTTGGGCTAGTGCACATTGGCGACTCGCGCGGCTATCTGCTGCGCGACGGCGAGCTTACCCAGATCACCAAGGACGACACCTTCGTCCAAACCTTGGTTGACGAAGGACGCATCACCCGGGAAGAGGCACATAGCCACCCGCAGCGATCGTTGATCATGCGGGCGTTGACCGGGCATGAGGTCGAGCCAACGCTGACCATGCGGGAAGTACGCACCGGCGACCGATACCTGCTGTGCTCGGACGGGCTTTCCGACCCGGTCAGCGACGAAACCATCCTCGACGCCCTCCAGGTTCCCGATGTCACCGACAGCGCCGACCGCCTCATCGAATTGGCGCTACGCGGCGGCGGCCCGGACAACGTCACCGTGGTGGTCGCCGACGTCGTCGACTACGACTACGGTCCGACCCAACCGATCATCGCGGGCGCGGTATCCGGCGACTCCGATTATCAGGACCAACTGACCCGCCCCAACACCTCAGCGGGCCGGGCGTCGGCCATCAACCCGCGCAAAAGTGTGGTGAAACGCGTTCTGCCGCAAGTCGATACGTTCACCCGCCCGAAACGGTCGCGCCGACGAATTGCGATCGGTGCCGCGCTCGTCGTCTTGCTGGTGCTCGCCGGCCTAGCCATCGGCCGAACCATCATCCGCAACTACTACTACGTCGCCGCATACAACGGGACTGTGTCCATCATGCAGGGCATCCAGGTGTCCATCCTGGGTGTGGCATTGCATCAGCCCTATTCGCAAGGTTGCCTGAACAGCCGCAACCAGCTGTCGGTAATCCGCTATGGCCAGGCCGGCGGCAATAGAGATTGCCAACCGATGAAGCTGTCCGACCTGGCCGAGTCGGCTCGCGCCCAAGTGGCCGCCGGACTTCCAGCAGGCACACTCGAGCAAGCCAACGCACAACTCCGCAGATTGTCGACCGAGTCGCTGCTGCCGCTCTGCCCGCCGGCGCGCGCCCAATCGCCGCCGACCTCGACATCCCCGCCCGCACCCGCTACGACCCAGCCACCGGAACCCGGCGCCAGCACTCCAGAACAACTTCCGGCAAATCCATCGCCGACACCCGCCGCGCCCACTCTCACAACGCCCGCCCCGCTGCCGCCACAGCCGGGCACCGAGTGCCGGAAATCGACATGACCACCCAGCCGCAGCCGCCGGTCGCGGTGACACCTCCGCTGCCGAATCGGCGCAACGCCGAGCTGCTGCTGTTGTGCTTCGCCGCCGTAATCACCACGGCGGCCTTCGCACTGGTGCAGGCCGACCAGGAACGCGGCCTGAACTGGCAGCTGATCAATTACGCCGCAGGGTTTTTGGCGGTGTTCGCATGCGCCCACCTGGCCATCAGACGCTTTGCACCGTACGCGGACCCGTTGCTGCTGCCCATCGTGGCGCTACTCAACGGCCTGGGCGTGGTGATGATTCACCGGCTTGACCTCGACGACCGCCTCACCGGGGCCAGTGCGCGCGCAAACCCGCAAATCCTGTGGACGCTGTTGGGGGTGGGGGCTTTCGCCTTCGTGGTGATCTGGCTGCAGGACCATCGACAGCTCGCCCGCTACGGCTACGTCTGTGGGCTGACCGGACTGGTCATCCTGGCCATCCCAGCATTGCTGCCGCGGTCGTTATCGGAGCAGAATGGCGCCAAAATCTGGATCAAGTTGCCGGGCTTTTCGATTCAGCCCGCGGAATTCTCCAAAATCCTTCTGCTCGTTTTCTTTTCGGCGGTGCTGGTTGCCAAACGCGGTCTGTTCACCAGCGCCGGTACGCATTTCCTGGGCATGGATCTGCCGCGTCCACGTGACCTGGCTCCGCTGCTGGCAGCCTGGGTGACCTCGGTCGGCGTGATGGTTTTCGAGAAGGACCTCGGGACTTCGCTACTGCTCTATGCGTCGTTTCTGGTGGTCGTCTATCTTGCCACCCAGCGGTTCAGTTGGGTGGTCATCGGTTTGGCCTTGTTCGCGCTGGGAAGCGTTGCGGCGTATTTCATTTTCGATCACGTCCGGGTTCGCGTGCAGACCTGGCTGGACCCATTCGCCGACCCGGATGGCGCCGGCTACCAGATCGTGCAGTCGCTGTTCAGCTTTGCTACGGGCGGGGTCTTCGGCACCGGACTCGGCAATGGCCAGCCGGGCACCGTGCCGGCCGCGTCCACCGATTTCATCGTCGCCGCGTTCGGCGAAGAACTCGGGCTGGTCGGATTGGCCGGCCTGCTGATGCTGTACACCATCGTGATCATCCGTGGCATGCGGACCGCGATCGCGGTGCGAGACAGTTTCGGCAAGCTGTTGGCCGCGGGCCTGGCCTCGGCGCTGGCCATCCAGCTGTTCATCGTCGTCGGCGGGGTAACCAACCTCATTCCGTTGACTGGGTTGACCACACCGTGGATGTCGTACGGGGGCTCGTCGCTGTTGGCCAACTACATACTGTTGGCCATCCTGGTGCGCGTCTCGCATTCGGCCCGGCGTCCGTTCCGCACCCCGCCGCGCAATACGTCGCCGATCGCGGGCGCCAGCACCGAGGTGATCGAGCGGGTATGAACACCTCCCTGCGCCGGATCTCGGTGACCGTGATGGCGCTGATCGTGCTGCTGCTGTTCAACGCGACGCTCACCCAGGTGTTCACCGCCGATGGGTTGCGGGCCGATCCGCGCAACCAGCGGGTGCTACTCGATGAGTACTCGCGCCAGCGGGGCCAGATCACCGCTAACGGCCAGCTGCTGGCGTATTCGGTAGCCACCGACAGCCGCTTTCGTTTCCTGCGGGTCTATCCCAACGCCCCGGTGTACGCGCCGATCACCGGGTTCTACTCGCTGCGCTATTCCAGCAGCGGGCTGGAACGCGCGGAGGATCCATTGCTCAACGGATCCGACCAACGGTTGTTCGGTCGCCGGCTGGCCGACTTCTTCACCGGCCGCGACCCGCGCGGCGGCAACGTGGACACCACCATCAACCCGCGCATCCAGCAAGCCGGTTGGGATGCCATGCAGCAGGGCTGCAACGGACCGTGCCGGGGTGCGGTTGTCGCGCTGGAGCCGTCGACCGGCAAAATCCTGGCGCTGGTGTCCGCCCCGTCCTACGACCCCAACCTGCTCGCGTCCCATGACCCCGAGCAACAGTCGCAAACCTGGCAGCAACTTCGCGACGACCCGCATACCCCCATGACCAACCGCGCCATCTCCGAGACCTACCCGCCCGGTTCGACGTTCAAGGTGATCACCACCGCGGCCGCTCTGCAGAACGGCGCAACCGAAGACGAGCAACTCACCGCCGCGGCCAAGATTCCGCTGCCGGACAGCACCGCCACCCTGGAGAACTACGGCGGCACGCCGTGCATCAACGCGGAAACCGTGTCGCTGCGTGAGGCGTTCGCTCGGTCGTGCAACACCGCGTTCGTCCAATTGGGACTGCTCACCGGCACCGACGCGCTGCGCAGCACTGCACAGTCCTTCGGTCTTGACGTCGTGCCCGACCCCACCCCGTTGCAGGTCGCCGAATCCACCACAGGCCCGATCCCGGACGCTGCCGCGCTGGGAATGTCGAGTATCGGCCAAAAAGACGTCGCGCTGACCCCGCTGGAGAATGCAGTGGTTGCCGCTACCATCGCCAATGCCGGTGTAAGCATGCAGCCCTATCTGGTAAACAGCCTGCAAGGGCCCGATCTGGCTAACATCAGCACCACCGCGCCGCACCAACAGCGCCGTGCAGTCTCCCCGGAGGTCGCCGCTAAGCTAACAGCGTTGATGGTCGGCGCCGAGAATGTCACACCGCAGAAAGGGGCGATTCCCGGCGTGCAGATCGCATCCAAGACTGGCACCGCTGAGCACGGCACCGACCCGCGCCACACGCCACCTCACGCGTGGTACATCGCCTTCGCGCCCGCACAGAGTCCGAAGGTGGCCGTTGCGGTGCTCGTGGAGGACGGCGCCGACCGGTTGTCCGCGACTGGCGGCGCGCTCGCCGCACCGATCGGGCGGGCCGTGATCGAGGCCGCGCTGCAGGGAGGACCATGAGCCCGCGAGTAGGTGTGACGCTGTCTGGCCGGTACCGGTTACAGCGCCTCATCGCCACCGGCGGCATGGGCCAGGTGTGGGAGGCGGTGGACAGCCGGCTGGGGCGGCGTGTCGCGGTCAAGGTGCTCAAGCAGGAGTTCTCCCAGGACTCGGAGTTCATCGAGCGGTTCCGCTTCGAGGCGCGCACCACCGCGATGCTCAATCACCCCGGGATCGCCAGCGTTCACGACTACGGCGAGACCCAGATGAACGGCGAGGGCCGCACCGCCTACCTGGTGATGGAGTTGGTCAACGGCGAGCCGCTCAACTCGGTGCTCAAGCGCAGCGGCCGGCTCTCGCTGCGGCACACGCTGGACATGCTCGAGCAGACCGGGCGGGCGCTGCAAGTCGCGCATGCCGCCGGTTTGGTGCATCGCGACGTCAAGCCCGGCAACATCCTGATCACGCCCACCGGTCAGGTGAAGATCACCGACTTCGGTATCGCCAAAGCCGTCGACGCCGCTCCGGTGACCCAGACCGGCATGGTGATGGGCACCGCCCAATACATCGCGCCCGAGCAGGCCCTCGGCCACGATGCGTCTCCGGCCAGCGATGTCTACTCGCTGGGAGTGGTTGGCTACGAAGCGATTTCGGGTAAGCGGCCGTTCACCGGGGACGGCGCGTTGACGGTGGCGATGAAGCACATCAAAGAACCGCCGCCGCCGTTACCGTCCGACCTGCCGCCCAATGTGCGTGAGCTCATCGAGCTAACCCTGGTGAAAAACCCCGGCATGCGTTACCGCAGCGGCGGACCATTCGCCGACGCCGTCGCCGCCGTCCGCGCCGGACGCAGGCCGCCGCGGCCTAGTCAGGCGGCACCCGCCGGCCGCGCCACCCCGGCCGCCATTCCGTCGGGCGCTCAGGCGCGGGCTGCAGCCAACCCCACCGGCCGGGCTGCCACCGCCCGTCGGACCACCGGCGGTCACCGCACGCAGCCGCCCCGGCGCACCTTCTCGTCCGGTCAGCGTGCGCTGCTGTGGGCTGCTGGGGTGCTGGGCGCACTGGCGATCATCATCGCCGTCCTCATCGTCATCAACTCGCACGACAACACCTCCCAGCAGCAACCGTCCGCACCGACGGTGACCGACACCGGGCAGCCGCCCAGCAAGTCGGGGCCGGCTCCGGCACATCCGACAAATTGGACGGATCGAGGGGTAAGAGGTAATGCTGGACGGCAAAGCCAGCCGCCTCGGTACAGGCAGGCGGTCGCGCTGATCCACCCCCGCGCACTGCCACCCCGACACGAGACACCGTAATGACGACCCCGCAACACCTGTCCGACCGCTACGAGCT
Organism: Mycobacterium sp.; assembly: GCA_035552835.1. Lineage (GTDB taxonomy): Bacteria > Actinomycetota > Actinomycetes > Mycobacteriales > Mycobacteriaceae > Mycobacterium. The sequence goes on from DASZKQ010000041.1 coordinate 11,116, forward strand.
GGGCGAAATCCTGGGCTTCGGCGGCATGTCCGAGGTCCACTTGGCCCGGGATGTCCGGCTACACCGCGACGTAGCTGTCAAGGTGCTGCGCGCCGACCTGGCCCGCGACCCCAGCTTTTACCTGCGCTTCCGGCGGGAGGCACAAAACGCCGCCGCGCTGAACCACCCGGCGATCGTCGCGGTCTACGACACCGGCGAGGCCGAAACTGCCGCCGGCCCACTGCCTTACATCGTGATGGAGTACGTCAACGGTGTCACGCTGCGCGACATCGTCCACACCGAGGGACCGCTGCCGCCTACGCGGGCCATCGAGATCATCGCCGACGCCTGCCAGGCGCTGAACTTTTCCCACCAGCACGGCATCATCCACCGCGACGTCAAGCCGGCGAACATCATGATCAGCACGACCAACGCGGTGAAGGTGATGGACTTTGGCATCGCCAGGGCGATCGCCGACGGCGGAATCAGCGTCACCCAGACTGCGGCGGTCATCGGTACCGCGCAATACCTTTCGCCCGAGCAGGCTCGTGGCGATTCGGTCGATGCCCGCTCCGACGTCTACTCGCTGGGCTGCGTACTCTACGAAATGCTCACCGGCGAGCCACCTTTCGTCGGTGACTCACCTGTCGCGGTGGCCTACCAGCATGTCCGCGAGGACCCTGTTCCGCCGTCGCAGCGGCATGAGGGCATCTCCGCCGACCTCGACGCGGTGGTGCTCAAGGCACTGGCCAAAAATCCCGAGAACCGTTATCAGACCGCCGCGGAGATGCGCGCCGACCTGGTGCGGGTACACAACGGCGAGTCTCCCGAGGCGCCCAAGGTTCTGACCGACGCCGAGCGCTCGTCACTGCTGGCGTCGACGCATCCCAGCGACTCGGCCGGGCCGCACACCGATCCGCTACCCCGCCAGGAACTCGACTTCGGCCGTGACCGCGGCCCCGGTTCGGTGTCCCGCTGGGTCGTCGCGGTCGCAGCGCTGGCAGTGCTGACCGTCGTCGTCACCATCCTGATCAACACCTTCGGTGGTGGGCTGCGCAACGTCCAGGTGCCCGACGTACGGGGCCAGGCGTCCGCTGATGCGATTGCCGCGCTGCAAAATCACGGCTTCAAAACACGCACCCAGCAGAAGCCGGATTCGACTGTTCAGCCTGATCACGTCATCGGCACAGACCCGGGCGCTAACGCCAAAGTTGGGGCCGGCGACCTGATTACCATCAACGTCTCCACCGGACCCGAGCAGCGCGAGGTGCCGGACGTGTCGTCGCTGAGCTATGCCTCCGCGGTGAAAAAGCTGAAGTCGGCCGGGTTCGGCCGCTTCAAGGAGGTAGCCTCGCCGTCCACGCCAGAGATGAAGGACAAGGTCATCGGGACGAACCCGCCAGCCAACCAGACGTCGGCGATCACCAACGAGATCGCCGTGATCGTCGGCTCAGGTCCGTCGACCAAGCAGGTTCCCGACGTCGCGGGGCAGACCGCCGACCTCGCGCAGAAGAACCTCACGGTCTACGGTTTCAGCAAATTCAGCCAGGCCGCCGTCGACAGCTCCCGCCCGGCCGGCGACGTGATCGGGACCAATCCGCCTGCGGGAGCGACTGTTCCGGTCGATACGGTGATCGAGATCCAGGTCTCCAAGGGCAACCAGTTCGTCATGCCGGATTTGTCGGGACTGTTCTGGACCGACGCCGACCCGCAGCTGGTCGCGCTCGGATGGACCGGCGTGCTGGTCAAGGGTTCCGACGTCGACGCCGGCGGGTCTCAGCACAACCGGGTGGTGTTCCAGAGTCCGGCCGCGGGTCAGGGTGTGAACAAGGACGGGCCCATCACGCTGAAGTTCGGTCAGTAGCCGCAGCGCCCATCTCGGCGGAGTGCCGCACCGTAGCCAAACTGCTCACGACCTCGTCTTCCAGCCGGCGCACCAACTCGTCGTCGCGGACCTGACCGCTGTAGGCCAGCCAGTTGGCCAGCATTCGATGGCCACCTTCGGTGAGTATCGATTCCGGGTGGAATTGGACCCCGTGGATCGGCAGCTCGGTGTGCCGCACGCCCATGATCACACCGCTGCGAGTGCGGGCGGTCACCTCCAGCTCGACGGGCAGGGTGTCCGGCAAGATAGTCAGCGAGTGATACCGCGTCGCCGTAAAGGGATCCGGAAGTCCCTGCAGCACACCGGTATTCGTGTGGAAGACGCTGCTGGTTTTGCCGTGCAGCAGCTCGGGAGCCCGATCCACGGTGGCGCCGAATGCGACGCCGATGGCTTGGTGCCCCAGGCACACGCCGAGCAGTGGGGTGTTCGCCGCCGCGCAGGCGCGCACCAAGTCGATCGATGCGCCCGCGCGTTCGGGCGTGCCCGGGCCCGGGCTGAGCAGGATCCCGTCGACTTCGGCGGCAATCGTGGCGGGGTCGGACAGCCGAGCATCGTCGTTGCGCCAAACCTGTGCCTCGACGCCCAGCTGCCCGAGGTACTGCACCAGATTGAAGACGAAGCTGTCGTAGTTGTCGACGACCAAGATCCGCACCGTGCCAGGTTACCGCTGCGCTCGACGGCAGGCTGGGTCAGTAGCTGACCGGGCCGGCGGGCTGAGCGAAGTGCATCCGCACCGGCTCGCTGTACCCGGTTATCCGGACATCAGGCGTGACTTGCTCGGTGTAGCCGAGGCCGAACCGCACCACGTACTGCTTGTAGAGGCTCACCAGGGGAGCGGCGGCCAACGCGGCCTGCATAGCCGCGGCGTCGCCGATTGCGGTGACCGTATACGGCGGACTGTAGGTCCGACCGTTGAGCAGCAGCGTGTTCCCAACGCAGCGCGGCGCCGAGGTAGCGATGATGCGCTGGTCCTGCATCTGAATCGCCTCCGCGCCAGCACTCCACAACGCGTTGAGCACGGCCTGGATGTCCTGTTGGTGCACCACCAGGTCATCCGGGGAGGCGTCGCGCGGGAAGCGGCCGTTGGCGTCTCGCTGCGCGTCGTTGAGCGCCACGACTAGGCCCGGTCCGTGCGCCGGATCCAGACCGGCGTCACCGGCCAGCTCGGCGGACCGCCGCAGCATCGCCGCCAGCGCTGAGTCCGACGACCGCCCATGCGTCGAGTCGATGGTGTTGGCCAGTCGATCCCGTTCGGCATTCAACCGGTCGACGTCGAACTGCTCCTGGCGGACCAAGTCCACCAGCCGAGGCGCGTCACTGCGCCGGATCTCGCCGCCACGGGACACCCCGTGCGTAGCGCCGAGCAGCAACCCGGCCAGCAGGCAGACTAGCGGGACACCGACCCGCCACGCTGACGGGCGTGCCGCCTGGCGAAGATGCGGGCCGTGCAACGGCCCGAGGAGGAGGCGGGCAATCGATGTAGCTTCCCGGCGCGGGGTTGGCCCGCGGGCGCCGAGCAGCCTGGCGATCCGTTTGGCCATCGGCTCTCCGTCCGGTACTGGTTGGTGCGTTAGGCTCGTCGTTGCAACCCGCCCTGAATACCGTAGTCGCCGAGGCATCCCGAGGTAGAAATGCCCAAGTCCAAGGTCCGCAAGAAAACCGACTTCACCGCCCATGCGGTCAGCCGTACGCCGGTCAAGGTCAAGGCCGGGCCGTCCAGTGTGTGGTTCGTCGTGTTGTTCATCGGCCTGATGCTGATCGGCCTGGTCTGGCTGATGGTGTTCCAGCTGGCCGCCACGGGTCCCGACGCACCCTCGATGCTCAGTTGGATGGCCAACCTCGGCCCGTGGAACTACGCCGTCGCGTTTGCCTTCATGATCAGCGGCTTGTTGCTCACAATGCGGTGGCGGTAGCCATTGACGCGACCGTAATGAATTCATTTTCGGTCTGCGCGGTTACTGGGCCGGCAACCTCGGTCCAAGTAGATCACACGCGTGTGATTCATCCCCATTGTTGATAGCGCTTGTGGATAACCCCATCGGCAGTGGTAGGCCCGCCTAGGAGCACCGTGCAGCAAACGGAATGGTCGCCGTCTTCAACTGGAATCGCAGCTTGCGGCATCGTCGGTATTGTGATGGCTATCGCCTGTGTGACCATCGTCACAGACCCCCCGGGCCGGTTACTGCTCAGTATTTCCGCGGTCGGTCTGATCTTGTTTGCAAGCGCGTCGTGGCGCGCGCGTCCCAAGTTGGCAATCACGTCCGACGGTCTCCGGGTCCGCGGATGGTGGCGGACGCAGCTTTTGCGGCGCGCCGACATCAAGATCATCCGGATCACTGAATTCCGCCGGATCGGCCGCAAAATGCGGCTGCTCGAGATCGACGCGCAGGACGGCCGGCTGCTGATCTTCTCGCGTTGGGACCTCGGCACGGATCCGTTGCAGGTGCTCGACGTGCTGACCGCGCACGGCTACGCCGGCCCCTGATCGACGGCCGGGCAGCCGGTTCAGGAAATCGTGATCGACTCGATGACGACCGGTTCGGTCGGCCGGTCACCGTGATCGGTGGCAGTGGTGGCGATGGTGTCGACGACTTGCTGCGAATCGGTGTCGGCGACCTCGCCGAAGATGGTGTGCCGCCGGTTCAGGTGCGGGGTCTTGCCAACCGTGATGAAAAATTGCGACCCGTTGGTTCCCGGGCCCGCGTTAGCCATCGCCAACAGGTAGGGCTTGTCGAACTGCAACTCGGGGTGGAATTCGTCGGCGAACTTGTAGCCCGGGCCGCCGCGGCCGGTTCCGGTCGGGTCGCCGCCCTGGATCATGAAGCCGCTGATCACCCGGTGAAAGATTGCACCGTCGTAGAACGGGCCGGAGCTATCGCCGGAGGCGTTCTCGGTCGAATACTCCTTGGTGCCTTGGGCTAGGCCGACGAAGTTGGCGACGGTCTTGGGAGCGTGGTTTCCGAACAGTGCGATCTTGATGTCGCCGCGGTTGGTGTGCAGTGTGGCAGTGGCAGTCTGAATCGGGCTGGTAGTCACGGCATCACAGTCTGCCATCACCCTTACCCGCACACGCTCACCGGGCTGCCGGTAGTTACAGTCTGGAAGTATCGGAGCACGGTCTCGCGGACGCGGCCGGGAAAGGCGAGAAATGAGCGCTAAGAACCACGCCCGGCTGACCCCGCGGCAGCGGCTATCCCGCGGTCTGACATACACGGCGGTCGGGCCGGTCGACTTTACGCGCGGCATCGTCGGGCTGGGCGCTCACTCCGCGCAAGCCGGCGCGTCGAATCTGCACCGCCGTTACCGGGAGGGCCGTCTGGCCCGGGACTTGCAAACCGCCCAGGAGACTTTTGCGCAAGAACTGGCCGCCGCGCAGGAGGTGGTTAGCGGACTGCCGCAAGCGCTTCAGCAGGCCCGCCGATCCCACCGGCGCGGCAAGCGCTGGGTGATTGCGGGAGTGGCCGTCGCGGTCATCGCCGGTGGCGCCGCGGCGTTCTCGATCGCCCGCCGCTCGACGCGTCGGGAGCCGTCGCCGCGGCCGCCGAGCGTCGAGGTACCGCCCCGCCTCTAACTGCGCGCAATCCGGTCACGCCGCCGTGGAGCCTAGGGATTGAACCCCTGACTTTTGCCTTGCAAAGGCGAATCATGCTGCTGGTTAACGATTTACAGCCCAGCTGGCCCGCGGAAACACACAACTGTAGTTAACAGTAGTTATCTGTAACTGTGGTCAGATTGTGGCCACAACGTGGTCATTGCCTTGGCGAGGCGGCTGGATTTAATACTCCAATGCAGTCAGGACGGCATCGCACTGGAAGCCGCCACAACCTTGAAATCTAACCCTGTAATTTCAAGGTTACTGCCTAAACCTTGAAAAGGTGGGGCCAGATTTCAAGGTTGCGCAACTGAAGCTGTGGGGCCCTGACGACAGAGATGCAACGAGAAGGGGAGTGACGTGTCAACTCCCTCATTCAGGGAGTGTCAAGGATCAGCCGAAACCGCTGTAAAGGATCAACCGAAACACTGTCAGGCATCACCCGGAACTGAAATGTCAAGCATCAGCCGAGGTCATACATCGCACTTGTGGAGCCTAGGGGATTCGAACCCCTGACTTCTGCCTTGCAAAGGCAGCGCTCTACCAACTGAGCTAAGGCCCCGCACTCCGACCATCGGTCTGGTCGGCGGCCACGTGCCAGACCTCGACGCCGTGTCGGGACCGGATCACCGCCGCCAGCACGGCGATCGCTGCCAGCGGCAACACCAGTCTGACGAAACGTCTTGGCAAACACATGGTTGTGGGCCTAGGAGGACTCGAACCTCCGACCTCTTCGTTATCAGCGAAGCGCTCTAACCGCCTGAGCTATAGGCCCGTACGCGCATACGGCCGAGCGACGAGATTACCCCACCGC
>DASZKQ010000042.1:0-2235 GCA_035552835.1 Mycobacterium sp.
CGATGATCAGCGGTCGCTGGACGGGGGGTGTATCGGCCACGCTCCAGCCCACGGCAAGCTCGGCCATCGCGGACTCGAAGCGTTCGGGAGTGTCGGTATACAGCGTGAACAGCGGCTCGCCGGCGGCCACTGGCTCCCCGGCACGCCGGTGGATCTGAATCCCTGCGCCGGGCTGGACCAGCTCGCCCGGACGGGACCTGCCCGCTCCGAGCCGCCACACCGTCAGCCCCACTGCCATCGCGTCGATATCGCCCATTGTGCCGCCCCGACTGGCGGCCACGGTTTCGGAGTACTTACCAACGGGCAACGGTACGGACAAGTCACCGCCTTGCGCGGCGACCAGCGCGCGAAATCGGTCCATCGCGGTGCCGTCGCGCAATGTCTGTGCTGGATCCCGGCCATCGATGCCGCCGATCTCGAGCATCTCGCCGGCCAGCCGCACGGTCAGCTCCACCACATCAGGCGGTCCGCCGCCGGCCAGCACCTCCAGCGCTTCGGCGACTTCAAGCGCGTTACCGGCGGCCGCACCCAGCGGACTGTTCATATCGGTCAGCACCGCGCAGGCCGGCAGCCCGTGCTCTGCGCCCAGCGCCACCATGGTTTCGGCCAGCTCACGGCACTGCAATTCCGAGCTGAGCAATGCGCCGGAACCGACCTTGACGTCGAGCACCAGCGCGCCCGCCCCCTCGGCGATTTTCTTGCTCATCACCGAGCTTGCGATCAGCGGCGGCGACTCGACGGTGGCTGTGATATCGCGCAGTGCGTAGAGCTTCGCGTCGGCGGGCGCCAGCCGGCCGGCCGCAAAGATAGCCGCGCCGATCTCGCAAAGTTGTTGGCGCACTTGCTCGTTAGTCAGATCCGCAGTGAAGCCTGCGATGGATTCCAACTTGTCCAGGGTGCCACCGGTATGGCCGAGTCCGCGACCGGACGCCTGCGGTACCGCACCGCCGCAAGCCGCGACTACCGATACCAGCGGCAGCGTGATCTTGTCTCCGACCCCGCCGGTGGAGTGTTTGTCCACGGTCCGCAGCGGATTGCGGTCACGCCGCAAATCGGTGAAATCCATTCGCTCACCAGAGGCCACCATCGCCGCCGTCCATCGCGCGGTCTCGCCGTAGTCCATGCCGCGCAGAAAAACCGCCATCAAGAGTGCCGACATCTGTTCGTCGGCGATCCGTCCGTTGGTGTAGGCGTCGATGACCCAGTCGATCGCGGCATCCGACAGCCGCCCGCCGTCGCGTTTGGTCGTGATTATTGTTGGCGCGTCCAAGCTCACCCGGGGCCCTGCTCTCGCCGGGTCAGATCCCCGGGGCCGAACGGCTCGGGCAGCAAGTCGCCGAGCCGTCGGGGTGCATCGGGGTGGTCGATCAGCAGATCCGGCCCGCCGTGTTCCAGCAATACCTGACGACACCGGCCACACGGCATCAGTGGCGAGCCGCGCCCGTCGACGCATGCCAGTGCCAGCAACCTGCCGCCGCCCGTCGAATGCAGCGCGCAGACCACGGCGCACTCGGCACAGAGACCCAGGCCATATGAGACATTCTCCACATTGCAGCCGGTGATTATCCGCTGATCGTCGACCAACGCCGCCGCACCCACCGGAAACCGTGAGTAAGGCGCGTATGCCCCCTGCGCTGCTTGGATGGCTTTGTCCCGCAGCAAATTCCAGTCAATTGTGTCGGTCATGGTCGCGATACCGCGGGTGTCGGGAATGCATCGGGCCACCTCGTTCACTGTCGGCTAATTCACAAGGCCACCCTAGATTCTTCGCGCCGGCAAGCGGTGGCGGACACGAAGCTGGTCATTTGACAGCAAGAATGGGTTTAGAGTCCCACCCGACGGTTCCACACGACGGTCCCCATCGATATGGGAGGCGCTGATGACGACGACGACATCTGCGAATCCGGCTACGCCGACACCGGGGGACGGGTCGTCGCGCGCACGGCGCCTACGACGAACCCTCTACCGCGGCGATCCGGGTATGTGGTCATGGGTGCTGCACCGCATCACCGGAGCAACGATCTTCTTCTTCCTGTTCGTCCACGTGCTGGACACCGCGCTGGTGCGGGTAAGCCCGCAAACCTACGACGAAGTCATCTCGACCTATAAGACGCCGATCGTGGGCTTGATGGAGCTCGGACTGGTGGCCGCGGTGCTCTACCACGCACTCAACGGGATCCGCGTCATCCTGATCGACTTCTGGGCACAGGGCACCCGCTATCAGCGGCTGATGCT
>DASZKQ010000043.1:0-3473 GCA_035552835.1 Mycobacterium sp.
ATGCGATCACGGCGATCGCCTTGACCCCGGACAGGTCGACATCACCGCAGCGGCCTTCGACGACTTCGTTGCCGATCATCGCCTGGCAGCTACCGTCCGAAGAGGTCGGAAACCCGTGAAAATTGCAGCCACACCCTGGCATACAGTTACAGAACTCATAGCCGCGCCCCTTCAGGTACCACCGTGTGCGCTGTTCGGTCGTGGCCATGACGTACCTCCTAGTTAGACGAGATCGATCACAAAAGTGGGATGCGCTAACAAGACGACCCCAAGGAGCACGAAGATCACCGCCGTCACCTGCCCGAGCCGATCGCCGAACGGGACGACTTTTTCCAGCAGGATCAAGACCGCAAGCGCCCGCATCCACGCCAATTGCATTGTGCCGAACGCGATCAATAGCAGCATCAGCATCCAGCAGCAGCCGAGACAAAATATGCCGTGGCGACCGCCGGCAAGAAATGCCCCGGCCGGACGGTCGAGGTGCTTACCGTGTCGGAGGAAAAACGATAGCGGCGATCGGCAGTGCCGCAGGCACATCGCCTTGAGCGGCGTGAGTTGATACAGCCCCGCGCCAGCCGCCACCACGCCGGCAAGACGGCCGGCCCACGGATCCGCGTGTGCCACCGGCCCGCTGAGGCGGCTCCACGCCAGAAAAGCGGGGAGGCCCGCCGCGCTCCACACGGCGAGGTACCCGGCGACGAATATGACTACCGGAGCGGCGTTTCCGGCGGTAGCGGCGCGGGCATACAAGCGCACCACCGGCAGGACCGCTGGCAGCATCATCGCGGCCATCATGGCCACCCATGCGACAAGGAACGCGCCAAACAACATCGCCGACTGGGTGTCCATGGACATTCCGCCGCGGCGCATACCACCGGCGCTGACTGACGACCACCACCAGCCCATACCCGCCAAACTCAGCAGGACCGCCGGCAAGTACCTATCGGCTCGCGATCGCTCACGCATTTGGCTGTTGCCCACCTGGCCACCCACTTCGCTTGGCGCCAAGCCTACGGCCGCCATATAAGTCGCGCGAGAATGTTTTGTCAATCTCTTACTCCTCATGCGGATAGGCCAGTCGGCGGGTAACCAAATGCGTTGGGTCGGTGAGGGTTTCCACTGCTATGCGGCCCTGTTCGTCGAGTGTGAGTTGCGCGGTAACGGATGCGGCGGGGTAGCCCAGGAGCAGGTGTATGGGCTGCCCCTCCGATGAGGTGAGCACCGCGATCGGGGCGGTGCCGTCCAGATAGGGCTCTTGTGACACGAAGAAGTCCGCACCCATGTCGAGGCGGGTGGGCTCCGGGCCCGGGCGACTTGTGTCGCTGGTGACGGCTTCATAGACCGTCAGCCGCCCGGCCTTGCGGGTCGCCGCGACCGCGGCGGCCAGTTCGGCGGCGGCCGATCGGGGCGGCCAGGACACCAGCATCCCGGTGGTTCCACCGGCCCAGCCGCGCGCCGTGACCCGCAGCAGCAGTGGGTTATCGCCGGGCCGCCAGGTAGCCGGCGCCCAATAGCAGCCGGCGCCACAGCCGTTCAAGCGCAGTGGCCGGTCGTCGACCGACGCTGAGAGGTCGTAGGCCTGGTCGGGTTGGGGCGTGTAGTAGTCGCCGCGGCGGGGTGCGGACAGCCGCACGACGAGGAGGTCGTCGCTGGCGTCGGCGCTCACACCGACCTGCCCGACGAGCGTCCCGAGCGGCAACACCAGCCCCCGCGGTTGCGGTGGGGGCGTCGCGACTTGGGCCGAACCGCTGGGCGGTGGCGTGGAGATCAAGACCGCGGTGGCGCCGAGCACGACAGCCAACAGTCCCACTTCGAAGCGCATGACGCTGCCTAGCAATGGAATTCGTCGAGCATCACGTTGAACGAGCCGCCCCGCCAGTGCCGCCAGCGACGCGGCGGCCACAAGCCCCACCTTGATCAGCAGCACTCGCCCGTAGGTCGTCGAGGTCAGCTGCGACAACGATACAAGCGCCAGCGCGGTGAGAATCCCGGCGGTGATCACGACCAGGTAGGACCACAGCGCCAGTCGCATATAGCGCGTAAGCACCCAGCGCACCGCCGCGCCCACGCGTCGCCACGCCAGCACCGCGCGGGTGGTGTGTACCAACGCACCCACCCACACCGTGACGGCGGCCAGATGAATGGCCGTCAGCGCCGCCCCCCACGTCCCATGATTTATGCCGGCATGTGAGCGGATGCCCTCGGCGGCAACCACAACCACTAGCGGCGGCAGCGCCAAGCGGCCAAATCTGATCGTGGCGGCCGCGGCCAGGAGTCCGATCCCTTGCACCAGCAAAACGACCCCGGCTCGGCCCTGCCATGCGGCGGCGAGGGCGCCCCCGTCGACGACACGCAGGATCGCAAGGCCCCCCACCGCCGCGAGCGCCAGGGCGACGCCGGCCGGCGCCCACGAGCGCAGCGCGGGCAGCTCGGGCTGCTCCTCGCGGGCGGTAACGGTGGCGCGCTGAGCGATCAGCGCGCCGATCGCCACCGCCAGCCCCGCCAGCAGCAGCCACCGCAGCGCGGCTGTGCCCCACGCCGGCGGGGCATTGCCGCCGGTGGCTGTGCCCCCGGTTAGGGAGGTCCCCACAGCGAAGCGGAATTCCTGTTCAACCTCATCACCGTCGCTGCCGGTCACCCGCCATCGCACCGAGTAGGTGCCCGCGGGGAGTGGACGCTGCGGCCGTGTGGTCACCGCCTTGCCGTCACGCTGGCTGCTGACCGCGACGACCGGCACCGGCCGCTCTGAGGCGTCCAGCAGCACGATCGCGTCTCTGCCGAAAGTCACCGGTTCGTTGAACACCAGCGCGATCAACGCGGGAGAGGTGTCGACCGCGCTTTGTCCGGCGGGATCGGTAACCAACAAAGTTGGATGCGCCGATGCGTTGCCCGCGCCTGGACCCGCCATCGCGAGCACTGCGGCCGCGATCGTACCCAGCGCCAGACGGCGCGGCAGTGTAGTCATTACGCCGGTGCTTCGCGCGGCCGAGGGACCGGGTATACCAGCAACGGGTGAAACTTCCTGGTCGGACGTGCTGACCCCTGGTTTGGGTTGCGTGGGGACCGGCGTGTCGTCACATGTCGCGGTCATGGTGTGGTGAGGGTCTGTGCGCATCCTCGGTCAATCATCTACTATGTGTGTACGTAGACAGTACATCGTCGTTGACGGCGTGAGCGATTGGGCGTCTACCACAGCGCCGGTGACCAGACAGGAAGGATTGGCCGTATCGCTACCCGCATTTGGATGTCTCGACGCGCTGGCGGCGGATCGGAATCGGGTGGAGTCCACGACCATTTCCGAGATGTTCGACCAGCTGGCCGCCGAACGTCAAGGCGGAACGGCTCTCCCAAAGCCTCGTAATGTAATCTAGCGAACCCCGGAGGTACACATGACTGAAACACCCCAAGCCGCAAGCGAATCCGCCGCCGGAACGGCCGGCTTTCAGCGGCCCAGCCGCCTCGGTCAGGCCGCG
>DASZKQ010000044.1:0-12384 GCA_035552835.1 Mycobacterium sp.
CGCCAAGAGAACCGAGACCGCGTCACGCTCGAGGAGGATCGCCGCCGCGCCGAGGAAACCAAGGCCGATACCGAATACCTGGCCCGGGAGCTGGCCGCGCTGCGGCTCGCGATCGGCGACGTCGCAAAGACGCGCGAACACCTGCGCCGCGAACTGGAAGATCTGCGAGGCCTGCTCGAGGACCGACACTCGGACACGGCAAACCAAGCGTCGGCGCCTAGCGGTGATGGTTCGGATGCGCGCGCCGCGAAGTCCACTTAAAAACGCGTACGAGCGAAATAGGATTTTTGCGGACAAATCTTGAAAATGCGTCCGCCCGTTTGACCTCGCGCAACCCGTATCGTCGCTGCGCACAGACTCGGCGATTGTGGCCATTGTGATCAGAGAGTTATGTATGGTGACTTAGGTCACGAAGCTCAAAGTGGTTTCACAAGTGCCTAATAGGGCTCGAATATTGAGGATGGTCGAGTGCGCATCGGGGGAGGCCTGGCTCTTGCAAAGATGCGGCAGCGGATAATTCGCGTGCCGCGGACCCCCAAAATCCCTGCTGCCCTCGTCACCGCTGTCGCTACCGTGCAGCACTCAGCGGTTCGCGCCGCCCGGGCCACGAAAATCCCCGCCGCCTCCGTTGCCGTCGTTGCGGCGGTGCAGCAGTCGCTGACCCGCACCGCACGGAGCCCGGCATTCGGTGTCGCGATGATCGCCTGCCTGGTCTTCGCCGGAGTCGTGGGCGCCGCGGCCCCATCATTCCCGGTGCCGAGGTCGACGCTGCGCGACGCCGCCATCACCCCGGTTGCCGCGGTCGCACCCGCCTCCACCGATCCGACGGGGCCAATGGTGATCTCCGTCCAACATCCGAAGATCGGCTTCCACATCGCGGCAGCCCCCACGGTGTCGGCTCCCCCGCCGATGGGAGTGGTGAATACACCTGGCGCGCTTGGCATCCCAACGATGGCGCTGTCCGCCTACCGCAACGCCGAACGGATGATGGCCGGAGCTGACCCTGGTTGCGGCATCAGCTGGAACCTGCTGGCCGGTATCGGGCGCATCGAATCGATGCACGCCAACGGTGGCGCCACCGACGTGCACGGCACCCCGGTCCGACCCATCTACGGCCCAGCGCTGGATGGCACGCTGCCCGGCAACGAGATCATCGTCCAAGGCGATACTGGCGGCCGCATCACCTATGCCCGCGCCGTGGGTCCGATGCAGTTCTTGCCGGGCACTTGGGCGCGCTATGCCTCCGACGGCGACGGCGATGGCGTGGCCGATCCGCAGAACTTGTACGACGCCACGCTGGGCGCCGCTCGGTACCTGTGCAGCGGCGGACTGAACCTGCGCGACCAGTCACAGGTGTTGGCCGCGATCCTGCGCTACAACAACTCCATGCCGTATGCGCAAAACGTGCTCGGCTGGGCAGCGGCGTATGCCACCGGCGTGGTCCCGGTCGACCTGCCGCCGCTGACCGGACCCCCACCGCCGCTGGGCGATGCACATCTGGAGAACCCCGAGGGACTCGGGCCGAACCTCCCCCTCAACATCCACGGCTTGCCGTCCACCGACCCGCTGGCGCAGATGCCGTTGATCGACCTCAGTGGGACCAGTAGCCCCAACCAACCGTGGCAGCGGACCACCGCTCCCAGCCCGTCGTGCACAGTGATCTGCATCGGCCAAGACACCGAAATGCCGCCTCAGTTCTCATTGAACACGCCACCACCTGCCGCTCCGGCGCCTGCGCCGGGGCTGCCACCTGTTCCGCCTCCGGCGGCGCCGCAGGTGCCAGCGCCGCCGGGCCCCCAGCCGGCCGCCCCGCCGCCCGCGCCCGCTGCCGTACCACCTCCGCCAGCGCCCGGTCCCGCCAACTGACGTCCGGGCCGTGCCAGCCCGCATCGTCACCGACGTGCGTCGATGGTCCGGCTCCTCAGCGGGCCGTCCCCGGCCCGCATCGTCACCGACGTGCGTCGATGGTCCGGCTCCTCAGCGGGCCGTCCCCGGCCCGCATCGTCACCGAACTACACTCGACGGTGATGTCCAAAACGCACCACGACCCGGCCGCCGACGTTCGCGCCGCACTGGCCAAGGTGATCGATCCTGAACTGCGGCGTCCGATCACCGAACTCGGAATGGTCAAAGGTATCCAGGTGGGCCCCGACGGCGACGTGCACGTCGAGATCTACCTGACCACCGCGGCGTGCCCGAAGAAGACCGAAATCAGCGAGCGGGTGAGCCAGGCCGTGGCCGACGTCCCCGGTACCGGCGCGGTGAAGGTCAGCCTGGACGTGATGAACGACGAGCAACGCACGGAATTGCGAAAGCAGTTGCGCGGCGACGCCCGCGAGCCCGTCATCCCGTTCGCGCAGCCGGGCTCATTGACTCGGGTGTACGCGGTCGCTTCTGGCAAGGGCGGCGTGGGCAAGTCGACGGTGACGGTCAACCTGGCCGCGGCGATGGCCGCGCGCGGGATGTCGGTCGGAGTGCTCGACGCCGACATCCACGGTCACTCCATCCCACGGATGATGGGAACCACCGACCGGCCCACTCAGGTGGAGTCGATGATCCTGCCGCCGATCGCGCATGAGGTGAAGGTGATCTCGATCGCGCAGTTCACCGAGGGCAATACGGCGGTGGTGTGGCGCGGCCCGATGCTGCACCGGGCTTTGCAGCAGTTTCTGGTCGACGTGTATTGGGGCGACCTGGATGTGCTGCTGCTCGACCTGCCGCCGGGCACCGGCGACATCGCCATCTCGGTGGCCCAGCTGATCCCGAACGCAGAAATCCTGGTGGTGACCACGCCCCAGCACGCCGCGGCGGAGGTGGCCGAGCGTGCGGGCAGCATTGCGCTGCAGACGCGACAACGCATCGTCGGGGTGGTGGAGAACATGTCCTGGCTTGCGTTGCCGGACGGCTCGCAGCTGCAGGTGTTCGGCCAGGGCGGCGGCCAGCAGGTCGCCGAGCGGCTGTCGCGCGCCGTCGGCGCCGACGTTCCGCTGCTGGGCCAGATCCCGCTGGATCCCGCCCTTGTCGTCGCTGGCGATACCGGCGTGCCGATCGTGCTCAGTGCCCCCGACTCACCGGTGGGCAAGGAACTGCGTAACGTCGCCGACGGCCTGTCGTCGCGACGGCGCGGCTTGGCCGGTATGTCGCTGGGACTAGACCCGACGAAGCGCTGAAGCCGCCTTAGGTGGCGTCGGCGTCGAAGGGCGCGGGGCCGGCGGCGGGTGGTTCCGAAGCGGTTGCCGACGGCGGCAACACCGGCTCGGCACGCCCGCCAGTTGACGGCGCGTCGAACTTACCGGTGAACAGCGAGTCATCGCCGTCGAATAGATGCTTGGTCAGCGCTGCGCGCGGCGTCATGCCGCGCAGCTTCTGCAGCTCGCTGAGCGGCTCACGCAGGTCGTCGAATTCGGGCCCGATGTCCTCACGCAGCTGCGCCGTCATCCCGCTGAGGTAGTCGCGGGCCTGCCGCAGTGCAGTGGCGGTCCACCGGATGGCGCCGGGAAGCCGCTCGGGACCCAAGACGACCAGCCCGACCACCACGAGCACCAGCATTTCCCCCCAACCGACGTTGGCGAACATTTAGCTGGTGTCCGGGCCGGGCGTCACCGTGAGCGTGACGTGCCGGCCATCGCGCACCACCTCGACCGGGGCTGGCTGCCCAACCGTCAACTGGCGTACGGCGACGACGAACTCTTCGGCGTCGGCAACCGAGCGGTTGCCCACCTTGACCACCACATCGTTTTCCAGCATCCCGCCCTGTTGGGCGGGGCCGCCCGCCTTCACGTTCGCGACCTGTGCACCCTGCGCGATCGCGTTGCTCACCGACCGAGTGCTCAGACCCATCGTCGGGTGCACGATCTTGCCGTCTTTAATCAACGTCTGCGCAACCAATTTCGCCTCGTCGACCGGGATGGCGAAGCCCAGCCCGCTGGCACTATCGGACAGCGACTTGCCGGCGGTGTTGACGCCGATGACCTGAGAATTCATGTCGATCAGCGGGCCACCGGAGTTCCCGTGGTTGATCGACGCGTCGGTCTGGACGGCGTCAATGACCGTGTCGGTGTCCGAGCCCTCGCCCGATAGCGGGATGGGGCGGTGCAGTGCGCTGACGATGCCGTGCGTGACGGTGCTGCGCAGACCCAGCGGCGCACCCGCGGCTAGGACTTCATCGCCGACGCGCACCTTGTCGGAGTCACCGAGCCGGGCCACCGACAGGTGGTCGACGTTGTCGACCTTGAGCACGGCCAGGTCGGTCTTGGGGTCGCGGCCGACCAAGTTGGCGGGCACTTCCTTGCCGTCGTTGAACACGACGGTGGTCTTGAACTGGCTCGGGTTGTTGGCCGCTTCGGAGATGACGTGGTTGTTGGTGACGATGTAACCGCGGCCGTCGACCACGAAACCGGACCCCTGCATACCTTCTTGATCGCTGACCGACTGGATCGTGACCACCGAATCAGCCACCGCAGCAGCGACTTTGGCGAATCGGCCCGCCGGTGCTTCGGTATTGCCGTTGGTCGACAACGTCACCTTGGACGTAGTGAACGCCTCGACGACCTCTGCCGTCTTGCGTCCGACCACACCGCCGACCAAGCCGATCAACAACGCGAGGACGGCCAGCACGAGCAGCGCCAGGTAGGACACCCGCCCCCCGAACAGCACATCGCGCACCCCCAGCCGATCGCGTTCGCTGACGGCTCCGTGGGGGCCCGAGGCCGTTACCGCCGGCTCGCCCAGCGCGGCGGCCGCGCCCGGGTCGCGCCAGGGGTCGTCGGGTTCATCGGGCTGGCCCTTGTCGCCGTCGAGCGCGCCGGCATCGGTGGGGTGCCGCTGCAATGACTCCGATCCTGGAAACGGACGGCCGAAGGCCTCCGAAAGCACCGGGTCGGCCGGTTTGTCGTGCGGGGTGAACTCGCCGGCGTCTCGATACTTCGGCGGACGCACGGTTTCGGCGACGAACGAGCCCTGCAGGCCGTCGGGACGGCTGAAGGCTTGGCGCGACGCAGCGTCGACGGGCGGCCGGGAAATGGGTCGCGGCGCCAGCCGGGGGGCGCCGTTCTTTTCTTCGTCGGAGCTCACGTGATCCTCTTCCGAGCGCTTAAGAAATGCACGCTATGGGCATGAGCACGGCGCGGCGCACCGGCTTGACCAACCTGACACTCACCCTACCGAGGCTCGCGCCGATCAGGCGGCGTGCCTTCATTTCGCTGCCCGCGGGGATTCCCCCACGGGCCGCTGCCTGCCTGACCCGCGTCGTCGTCGGGCGGACCGTCCGGAATCTGCGACAACAATCCCAGCAGCGTGCTGGGGATCCTGATCGGATGGGAATCGCGCAGCGCCGCGCGGGCCCGGCGGTGACCTTCCACTTCTGCGGCGCAGTCAGGGCAAAGGGAAATGTGATGCGCTGCCCGCAGGTGCGCGTTCATCCGCAGCTCACCGTCGACAAACGCGGCGATGGCCTCGGTGGACAGGTGCTCGGTAGAACCGAATTGCCGCGGGGCACCAACCGGCGCGTCATTTTGCGAGGCGAACTGGGACGGGAGCCAGGAGAACGCTCGGCGGAACACATGTCCCCGCTCGACCATCACCGGCTCCTCTCCGTATCAGCGTTCGGTTTACGCGCACTACCTCGAATGTAGCGCGCTGCCCGATACGGAACAGCAATGAACAGCGGATCAGGCGGCGTGTGTCTTAGCCGGTGAGCTCCGACGCGGCGCCGGCCGCTGAAGGGTTGGCATGCGTAGCCCCCTCGGAATGGGCGGCTAGATAGTCACGCAGCGCCTGTCGTCCCCGGTGGATGCGGCTGCGCACGGTGCCGAGCTTCACCCCGAGGGTGGCCCCGATCTCCTCGTAGGACAGGCCCTCGATGTCACACAGCACGACGGCTGCGCGGAACTCGGGGGGCAGTGAATCCAACGCCGCTTGCAGGTCAGGCCCCAGCCGCGACTCGTGATAGATCTGCTCCGGGTTGGGCTCGTCGGCGGGCACCCGGTCGTAATCGTCGGGCAACGCCTCCATCCGGACCCGGCCACGACGGCGCACCATGTCGAGAAACAGGTTGGTCGTGATGCGGTGCAGCCAGCCTTCAAACGTCCCCGGCTGATAGTTCTGTACCGACCGGAAAACCCGGATGAAGGTCTCCTGGGTCAGGTCCTCGGCGTCGTGCTGATTACCGGAAAGTCGATAAGCCAATCGGTACACGCGGTCGGCATGCTGACGGACCAGCTCGTCCCAGGACGGCATGGTCGTCTTGTCCCCGGTCGCGTCGAATACCGCAGTGCCGTAAGGCTCCTCATCGGGCTCGACCCAGTCCGCATCCCGATACTGCTCGGGATGCGACATGCTGGAAGGGCTCATCAATGTGGTGATATTCAAGTCCTCCGGATTCAGATTGCCGTCAAGGTTAGGCAATTCATCACCGCGCGCAACGCGAAGACGCCGAGATGTATTCCCGGACCATCGGCCTCCACGCTCCATGGGGGATACCGTCGCCTATCGGCGTATGTGCGGTATGTGATCGGACTGAGCTTTCACTGAGAATGGTCGCCCGCACCGCGTTGCGCAGGTCGTATTCATCAAATTGTGACCTTGATCCGCCGCCAGGCTTGGGCGTGTCGCGGCGCGGCCCACACGGTAGCACCGGGCGCGCCTGATCGCGCGCGGCATCGGATGGATTTACGCTGCGGGCATGGCCACCACCGACCGCCCACCAGGCCAGTCGGCTCCCCCGAGTCGGGCCGAATTGCTCTCCGCACATGCCGAGGGGTCGATCTCCGAAGACGCGGTTCTGTTGGCCGCACGCGACCGCGCAGTCGACATCGGCGCCGGCGCGGTGACCCCCGCGGTGGGAGCACTGCTCAGCCTGCTGGCCAAGCTCAGTGGCGGCAAAGCCGTCGTCGAGGTGGGTACGGGTGCGGGAGTCAGCAGTTTGTGGTTGTTGTCGGGGATGAGCGAAGACGGCGTGCTGACCACAATCGACATTGAGCCCGAACACCAACTGATCGCCAAGCAGGCGTTTTCCGACGCCGGTATCGGGCCATCGCGGACTCGGCTGATCGGCGGCCGGGCCCAGGAGGTGCTGACCCGGCTGGCCGACGCGTCCTACGACCTGGTCTTCATCGACGCTGACCCGCTTGACCAGCCGGAATACGTGGTCGAGGGCGTGCGACTGCTGCGCTCCGGCGGGGCCATCGTTGTTCACGGCGCCGCATTGGGTGGGCGGGCCGGCGACCCAGCGGCGCACGACACCGAGGTCGCAGCGGTGCGTGAAGCGGCGCGGCTCATCGCCGAGAACGAGCTGCTCACCCCGGCGCTGGTGCCGCTCGGCGACGGCTTGCTGGCTGCCGTCCGCGACTGATCCAGCCTTTTACGGATCCTTGACGGCGTTTCCGCTTGACGCTCGACTGAACAACCGTTTAGTATTCTGAACATGCGTTCAGCCGACGATTTGACCGCCGCGGCCCGGATCCGCAACGCGGCGATCGAGCAGTTCGGCCAGCATGGCTTCGGCGTCGGGCTGCGATCGATTGCCGAAGCGGCGGGAGTGAGCGCCGCGCTGGTCATCCATCACTTCGGCTCCAAGGACGGACTGCGCAAAGCCTGCGACGACTACGTCGCCGACGAGATCCGCAGCGGGAAGTTGGAGGCGATGCGCTCCAGCGATCCGGCTACCTGGTTCGCCGCGATGGCCGAGATCGAGGAGTACGCACCTTTGATGGCCTACTTGGTGCGCACCATGCAATCCGGTGGTGAGCTGGCGAATACGTTATGGCGCAAGATGATCGACAATGCCGAGGATTACCTCGGCGAAGGGGTGCGCACCGGCATCCTGAAAGCCAGCCGAGATCCGAGTGCCCGGGCAAAGTATCTGGCGATCACCGGCGGCGGCGGTTTTCTCCTCTATCTGCAGATGCATGAAACGCAGGCGGATTTACGCGCAGTACTGCGCGACTATGCCCGCGACATGATATTGCCCGCGCTCGAGCTCTACACCGATGGCCTGATGGCAGACCGCACCATGTACGACGCTTTCCTCGCCGACGCAGAAGGAGAATCCGATGCCAGTTGACAGCAACGGTGCGCCGATCGAAATCCACGGGCTTACAAAGCGTTTCGGTGCAGTTCAGGCGCTGGACAGCCTTGAGCTGACGGTACGCGAGGGCGAGGTACACGGCTTCCTCGGACCCAACGGCGCCGGAAAGTCGACGACGATCCGCATCCTGCTGGGAGTGGTGAAGGCCGACAGCGGAACCGCGCGGCTGCTCGGCGGCGACCCCTGGACGCACGCCGTCGCGCTGCACCGCCAGATCGCCTACGTTCCAGGCGATGTGACCCTCTGGCCTAATCTCACCGGCGGTGAGACCATCGACCTGCTGGCACGTATGCGCGGCGGCATTGACGAGAAGCGCCGCGAGGAGCTGATCGAGCGCTTCGAGTTAGACCCACACAAAAAGGCGCGAACCTACTCCAAGGGAAATCGCCAGAAAGTCTCGTTGATTTCGGCCTTCTCGTCACGGGCCCGGCTACTGCTCCTCGACGAGCCGAGCAGCGGTCTGGACCCATTGATGGAGAACATCTTTCAGCAATGCGTCGCAGAAGCGCGCGACCGAGGGACGACCGTCCTGCTGTCCAGTCACATCCTGGCCGAAACCGAGGCCCTGTGCGAGCGCGTGACAATCATCCGCGCCGGTAGGACCGTGGAGAGCGGCACGCTCGATTCGATGCGTCATCTCAGCCGCACGTCGATCAAGGCGGAAATGCTCGGCGACCCAGGCGATCTCACCCGCATCCGCGGTGTCGAGGATGTCAGCATCGACGGAACCACGTTGCGGGCCCACGTCGACAGCGAGAGCCTCGGCGAGCTCATCCGGGTGCTTGGCGATGCCGGCGTGCGCAGCCTGGTCAGCCAGCCACCCACCCTGGAAGAACTCTTCCTGCGCCATTACGGCATGGGCACCGACAGCAAGCGCGAAGTCAGCAGTCAAGAGGTTCGGGCATGACCACCTCGACGCTGGAACGACCCCACCATCCGGCACACGAAGCCCCGCAACGCGGTTCCGCGTTCACCGGCACGCTGGGGATGCTGCGGCTGTACCTACGGCGTGACCGGGTGGTCTTGCCCCTGTGGGTGTTGCTGCTGTCACTGCCCCTGTCGACCCTCTATGTCGGCAGCATCGAAAAGGTCTACCCCGACCAACCGGCCCGCGCCGCCTTTGCCGCCACGATCATGGCCAGCCCGGCGCAACGGGCGCTCTACGGACAGATCTACAACGACAGCCTTGGCGCGACTGGCATCTGGAAAGCCGGCATGTTCCATCTGCTGATCGCCGTGGCGGTCATCCTCACGGTCATCCGGCATACCCGCGCCGACGAAGAAACCGGCCGCGCCGAACTGATCGACTCGACTGCGGTCGGCCGGTATGCCAGCCTGACCGCCGCCCTGCTGCTGTCGTTCGGGGCATCGGTGATCACCGGCGCCATCGGGGCGGCCGGCCTGCTCAACACCAGCGTCCCGCGGGACGGTTCGCTGGCGTTCGGGGCCGCGCTGGCCGGCTCCGGTTTGGTGTTCACCGCGATAGCCGCGGTCGCCGCCCAGCTGTCACCGAGCGCCCGTTTCGCCCGCGGTGCCGCTTTCGGCGCGCTGGCCACCGCCTTTACGCTGCGCGCCGTCGGTGACGCGGGGTCAGGCACCTTGTCGTGGCTCTC
Organism: Mycobacterium sp.; assembly: GCA_035552835.1. Lineage (GTDB taxonomy): Bacteria > Actinomycetota > Actinomycetes > Mycobacteriales > Mycobacteriaceae > Mycobacterium. Next base: position 9,700 of record DASZKQ010000044.1, read on the forward strand.
GCCGCTGGGCTGGTCGCTGCAGGTTCGTCCGTACGCGGGCGATCGGTGGTGGGTACTGCTGCTGCATCTGGCCACCACCGTGCTACTCACCGCGCTGGCATACCGGCTGCTTGCCGGTCGCGATGTCGGCGCAGGATTGATCGCCGAACGTCCGGGTCCGGCTACCGCATCGCCGATGCTGCAGGGCGCCCTTGGGCTGGCCTGGCGGCTGGATCGCGGCGCACTGCTGCTGTGGACCGTCGGGCTGTGCCTTTATGGCTTGCTGATCGGTAGCGTGGTGCATGGCATCGGCGATGAGCTGGGCGGCGGTACGGCGCAAGACATTGTCGAGCGGATGGGCGGCACCAGTGCATTGGAGCAGGCCTTCGTCGCGGTGGCGTTCTGCATGCTGGGCATGATGGCGGCCGCATTCGCCATCTCGCTGGCCCTGCGGCCGCACCAGGAGGAGGCCAGCCAGCGAGCCGAAGCGGTGCTGGGCGGCGCGGTAGGCCGAAGCCGTTGGCTAGCAGGCCATCTGGCCATCGCACTGATGGGCTCTGCCGTCGCGATGTTGATCGCAGGAGCAGCGGCCGGACTGTCCTATGGTGTTGCCGCCCATGACATCGGCGGGAAGCTTTCGATGGTCATCGCAACCGCCGCGGTACAGCTGCCCGCCGTGTGGCTTTCCGCCGCAGTGACCGTCGCATTGTTCGGGCTGGCGCCGAGATTCAGCCCGGTGTCTTGGGGTGTGCTGGTCGGATTCGTCGCGCTCTATTTGATCGGGTCGCTGTCCGGCTCTTCCCAGTGGCTGCTCGACCTCGAACCGTTCGCGCACATTCCGCGGGTCACTGGCGGCGCCTTCACACCGATTCCACTGCTGTTGTTGTTGGTGATCGACGCCGCGCTGATTGCATTTGGAATGGCGGGCTTCCGCCGCCGCGACGTGCAGACCTAAGGAGGCTGTCATGAAAACCGTTGGCAAATTGGCATTATGGGCGATCATAGGACTACTGGCCTTTGGCTTGATGCTGTTTCTGCCCGCCGGGACGCTCCATTACTGGCAGGGCTGGGTGTTCCTCGCCGTGTTCGCGCTCTGCACGTGGATCCCCAATGTGTACCTGATGCAAACGAACCCGGCTGCGCTCGAACGGCGCATGCATGCCGGACCGCGATACGAAATCAGGATGCCGCAGAAGATCATCAGCTCCATCGCCTTCCTGTCGCCGGTGGCCATGATCGTGGTCAGCGTGTTCGACCATCGCTTCGGCTGGTCGCCGGTGCCGGCGCCGATCTCGGTGATCGGCGATGTCCTGGTCGCGGTCGGACTGGGCGTTGCGATGCTGGTGGTCATCCAAAACGGTTATGCGGCAGCCAATATCACCGTCGAGTCGGAGCAGACGCTGGTGTCCACCGGGCTCTACGGGCGAGTGCGCCATCCGATGTACACCGGCACCGTAATCATGATGATCGGTATGCCCCTGGCGCTCGGCTCGTATTGGGGACTTGTGTTCGTGATACCCGGACTAGTCGTGCTCGCTTTTCGCATCCGCGACGAGGAGGGGCTACTCGAGCAGGAATTACGGGGGTACAGCGAATACGAGCAGCAGGTGCACTACCGCTTGGTGCCCCACGTGTGGTGATTAGATCCAGACGCCCTTGCCTACGGCGACAACGCCGCCGGCGCTGATCGCGAAGCGTTCGCGATCCTTCTCCAGATCCACCCCGACCATCTCGCCCGGTCCGACAACGACGTTCTTGTCCAGGATCGCGTGACGCACCACCGCCCCGCGGCCTACTCGGACGCCCGGCATGATCACGCTGCCCTCCACGATCGCGCCGTCGTCGACGATGACGTTCGACGACAACACCGAGTTACGCACCGACGAGGCCGAGATGATGCTGCCTGCACCCACCACTGACTCCTGCGCCGAGCCGCCGTTGACGAACTTCGCCGGCGCTAGGTTCTCCGACTCTCCGCGGATCGGCCAGCGCCTGTTGTACAGGTTGAACACCGGATGCACCGACACCAGATCCATGTGGGCGTCGTAAAACGCATCCAACGTTCCCACGTCACGCCAATACGCCCGGTCGCGGTCGGTGGCGCCGGGCACCTCGTTGTCGGAGAAGTCGTAAACCGCCGCCAGCCCGTCGGAAACCAGCCGCGGGATGATGTCACCGCCCATGTCGTGATCAGAATGATCGTCGTCGGCGTCGGCACGGATCGCATCGATGAGTACCTTGGTGGTGAAGATGTAGTTCCCCATCGATACGTAAGTGGAATCCGGGTCATCGGGGGTTCCCGGCGGCTCAGCCGGTTTCTCCAGGAAACTGCGGATGCGGCCGGAGTCGTCGACGTCGATGCACCCGAACGCGGACGCCTCGGCGCGTGGCACCCGGATACCGGCCACGCTCGCCCCGGCGCCGCTGTCGATGTGGAACTGGACCATCTGCTCGGGGTCCATCCGGTACACGTGATCGGCGCCGAAAACCACGATGTAGTCGGGATCCTCGTCGAAGATCAGGTTGAGCGACTGATAGATCGCATCGGCGGAGCCGGTGTACCAACGCGGGCCGAGCCGCTGCTGGGCCGGAACCGGGGTGATGTACTCACCGGCAAGGCCCGACAATCGCCAGTTCTGCGAGATGTGACGGTCCAGTGAATGCGACTTGTACTGCGTCAGAACGCAGATCCGCAGATATCGGGCG
>DASZKQ010000045.1:0-2275 GCA_035552835.1 Mycobacterium sp.
TCGGTCATCTACCGGCGCCGTACGGTGGGCAAGGTCAGCGTCGCCGCCCTTGCCGAATTGATGCTTTTCGACGCGACGAACCCGCGGTCGTTGGTGTATCAGCTGGAGCGGCTGCGGGACGACCTCGGCGACCTGCCCGGCTCGTCGGGATCGTCGCGGCCGGAGCGGATGGTCACCGAGATCAGCACCCTGCTGCGCCGGTCGGATCCCGCCAAGCTGGAAGGGGCCTCCGCCGACGGACGCCGCGCCGCATTGGACGAGCTGCTGACTGCCGTGCATACTGCGCTGCGCGAACTGGCCGATGTCATCACTGCCACGCAGCTGGCGCTGCCCGGCGGTATACAGCCGTTGTGGGGACCCGACGAGCGCCGGGTGATGCCGTGACCGGTAACCGACTCAGGCACTGACCGGGTCGGGCTTGCCCGACACCGAGGTCACCTGATCGACAACGGTGTGGATGAATTTCATCTTCGCCAGTACCGCGACCGGCAGTACGAACGGATACAGGTCGTCGTGGCCCATCGACCGGTTCACCATGTTCAGCGACCACGACAACGGCAGCCACATGTCGATGATGGTCTGAAAAGCGCTGGGGCCCAACACCGGCCGGTCGAAGGTAGCCGTCGCCGGCGCGAAACCCGACCAGGCCGAAGTGTCCAAAGTGTCCCGGATATGCAGGTAGTGCGCGAACGTCTCGGCCCAATCCTCAGCGGCGTGCATGGTCGCATACGACGACACGAACCGCGTCTTCCAACCCTCGGGCGCGCCCTCGCTGTAATGGCGGTCCAGCGCCTCCTGGTAGTCGGCGTCCGGATCGCCGAACAACTCGCGGAACCGCGCGTCGTGGTCGCTTGACGGCGAGATCAGCCGATAGAAGTAGTAGTGGCCGACCTCGTGGCGGAAGTGTCCCAGCAGGGTGCGGTAGGGCTCGTCCATCTCGACCCGCAGTTGCTCGCGGTGCACGTCGTCGCCTTCCGCGAGATCTATTGTGATGACCCCGTTTTCGTGGCCGGTCATGACCGTCTCGTGCGCACTGGACAGCAGCCGGAAAGCCAAGCCGTAGGAGGGGTCCTGATCGCGTCCGACGATCGGCAGCTTGAGCTCATGTAGCTCGGCGACCAGCCTGCGCTTGGCTGCTTCGGCTCGGGCGAACTCCACCAGGCCGGCGGGGTTGGCGTCATTGGGCCGTTCGATGGTCAGGACACACGACGCGCAATGCAGGCGAGGTTGATTGATGGGGACCAGCCAGTTGCATTTGGCGACATGACGATTGGCGCACAGTTCGTACTCGCTGGCGCTGACGAAGCCAGCGCTGTCGGCGTCGTCGCCGGTGCTGATCACCAGTAGGGCCATCTCGTCGAGGGAAAAGCCCAAACGGCTCCCGCAGGACAGGCACGCCGAGTTCTCGAATGTCAGACGCTGGCCGCAGTTGGGACAGTGGAAATCACGCATACGGCTCGTCACCTTCGTACCGCACAACGTCGACGGCGACGTCGATCACGCTTTTCTTGGAGTTGGTGTAGATGATTCCGCGCAACGGCGGCACGTCGGCGTAGTCACGGCCCCGCCCGACGACGACATAGCGCTCGTCGACCATCTGGTCATTGGTGGGGTCCAGCCCCAGCCACTCGAACTGCCCAGGCTGTTGCGGCGTCCACACCGCGGCCCAGGCATGAGTGGCGTCGACACCGATCATTCGATCCTTTCCCGGTGGTGGATCGGTGGCCAGGTATCCGGAAACGTAGCTGGCTGCCAACCCGTTGGCTCGCAGGCAGGCGATCGCCAGCCGTGCGAAGTCTTGACATACCCCTTCCCGGGCTATCAGAACCTCATCGACTCCGGTGGAGATCGTCGTCGAGCCGGCCCGGTAGGTGAAGTCGGTGTGGATCCGTGACGTGAGATCGTGCAGCACCTCGATCAGCGGTCGTCCGGGCGCAAAGCTCGAAGCGGCGTACTCGCGTACCCCGTCGGTGATCTCGGGCGGATCCAGGTCCAAGGCGAACTCGGTGGCCAACGCGCCCCGCACACCGACCGGGCGGGCCTGCTCCCACGGGGCCTGCGCCGGCCCGCTGCCCCAACGTTCGGGCGACGGCGGATACACCTCGACGATCGATTCGCTGGTGATGGTCAGGGTCTGGTGCGGCTCGGTGACATGGAAATACGAGCTGATGTTGCCGTAGGTGTCGCGGCTGGTGGAGCTGTCGGTGGGCGTCGGTGAGATCCGCAGCTCATGGAACAGGCAGCGCTGCCGGGCCAGGTCACGCGGGGTCAGGAA
>DASZKQ010000046.1:0-4863 GCA_035552835.1 Mycobacterium sp.
ATGCCGGCTGTCACGCTGGCCGACCTGCCCGGCCGGCCTTGTCCCATAGCCGCCGCCCTGGAATTGATCGGTGAGCGATGGGCGTTGCTGATCGTCCGCGAGGTGGCGCTGGGCAACAGCCGCTTCGAGGACATCGTTCGCGGCACCGGCGCGCCCAGGGACCGGGTGGCAGCCCGGCTCAAGGCTCTGGACGAGGCCGGGGCCATCCAGCGTGTCCGGTATCGCGCAGCGCCACCGCGGTTCGACTACCAGCTCACGGGTTCCGGCCGCGCGCTGCTGCCGGTGTTGGATGCATTGCTGGCCTGGGGACTTGACCATGCGATCCGTCCAGGCGACCCGGACCGCGACCGCTACCACTGGGCGGGGACCAAGCAGCGAGCAGGAAGGGCACCATGACCACCGTCAACAACGACACAGAAAAAGGGCTGTGGGGACCACAACGCTCACGCACGGTGACGTGGCACGACCCCGGCCCCGGCACTGCGCGCGGCCTAACCATGGCCGGGATCGACTTTCTCAAGGCGATGATCGCCGGCGAGCTTCCGCCACCCCCGATCGCCGCGCTGATGCAATTCGATCTCGTCGAGGCAGAGCCCGGCAAAGTCGTGTTCACCTGTCGACCGGACGGGTCGGTATACAACCCGAACGGCGGCGTCCATGGCGGCTTGGTTTGCACCCTGCTGGACTCCGTCGCGGGCTTGGCAGTGCACAGCACGCTGCCGGCCGGCAAGGGGTACACGTCGATCGAAATCAAGGTGAATTACCTCAAGGCGGTGCGGCTCGACACCGGCCCGTTGACCGCAACCGGGACCGTCGTCAAAGCGGGGTCGCGGGTCGGCTTTACCGAGGGAGTCGTCACCGACGTGTCGGGTGCGATCGTGGCGACCGCTACCAGCACCCTGCTGGTGTTCGACCTGTAGCTACCCAGCCTGCGTTTCCGCCGGGCGTCGGTGGCGGCGCGGGCCGCATTCGTGCTGACCGGCGAGACGCCTGACGGCGGTGGCGGACCATAGCCCGGCCACCGCCGTCAGTTTGTTTGGGTTGGTCAGCCGCGCCGGCCGCAGACCGGCCAGGCACGGATGCCCTGCGAGTGCAGGACGTTCTCGGCCACCCGGATCTGGTCCTCACGGCTCGCGCCGTTCGGAGAACCCGCGCCGCCGTTGGACCGCCAGGTGCTCGGCGTGAACTGCAGACCACCTGAGTAACCGTTGCCGGTGCTGATCGACCAGTTGCCACCGGACTCGCAGGCAGCGATCGCGTCCCAGTTAACGCTGTAGGCCTTGACAGGCGCCTTGGCCGGCTCCGGCGCGGGCGCGTCATCGGCCGGTGGGGCCGGTGGCGGGGGCGCATCGGGTGCGGGCGCAGCGTCCGGAGCCGGAGGTGCCGGCGCGTCCGGCGGCGGGGGCGGCGGTGCGTCGGGGGCCGGGGGCGGCGGTGCGTCGGGCGCCGGGGGTAGATCGACCGGCGGCGGAGGCGCGTCGGGAGCGGGCGCATCCGCAGCAGGCGCAGGCGGGGCATCCGGAGCGGGCGGCGCGTCAGGCGCCGGCGCGTCGGGGGCCGGTGCGTCGGGCGCCGGCGCAAGCCCGGCAGGGTCGACGACCGCGCCTAGCGTGTTCGGGTCCCACCGCATGTCGTCCGCTGCGAAGGCGACGGCGTTGGACAGGGTTAGCGGGGCCGTAGCGAGCACCCCGGTGATCGCAGCCATGGTGAGCGTCTGGCGGACGTTCTTCAACATCGTTCCTTTCGCGGGTGCGCGCGCCGAAGTAAGCCCAGCGATGTGGGCGAGTGCCTGTGTCCAGGCGGGTTTGTTGTTTCGAGCCGCGCCGTCTCGTTCGGGCACGACAGCGGGGGCGTGAGCCGCCAACCGGGCTGCTGCCCGGCGACGACACGGCGGCGTCGTCGCCGTCCGCAGCCTCCGCTCACACGCGGGTCCGTGGATTCGATTTTTTTGGCTTTTCTGGCCGACACGGAATGTACGAGACGGGATTGCATTCGTCATCTCGCGACACGCCGCTATCTCGAACCAATAACAGCTCGATCACGGCCGCGTCAGCTAATTGTCTTTGCAGGTCACACCGGCGTGTTCGGCTCATGTCCATCCGTCGGCGTAGGAGTGTGACCGTGAGCCAAATCACGCTATTTTTGTGAACTGCGCCACGCATTTTACGCGGCTGAAGTGATCGGTTTGAAGGGTGGCTCGACCATCGCCTTGTGCCGTGCAGGATGTCCCGATCGTTGTTAGCTAGACCGGCCGTAGTCGACATCGGCCGGATGGTCTTCGCCGGCAGTCCGCTAACATCGTCCAGAAGTATCAATATTCATGCTGACCAATACTTTTCAGAGATCTCACCCGGACACGCTCGACCGCTCCGGAGTCAACCACGCGATTGGCCTGAGCCGCGTGGTTAACGCGGTCAAGAGAAGAGCCGACTCATCAATACAGCTATCTGGCAACGGATCTCGATAACGCACCTTGCGGATAACACTGTCGATGTGGGTCGCTGCGCGGTGGCCGACCTGTGCTGCGCGCGACTCGCTGACAATCCTCACAGCCCATTTGCCGGAATCGGTCCGACTATCCAGCTTCGCCACCGGGTGTAGCTAGCCTTGGCGGGTCCTACCTGATCGCTTGATACCCCAAATACCCGCTGCCCCAACGCAATACGGATGAGACTCCACGTATCAATTCTTGCCAATCACGGCATTAATCATTCAAATTCACAGTAATTAATCCCAAGCAATATTGAGCAACGTTTACTCGCGTGCAAATTTCTGGCGCGTGAATTTGTCGAATAATTGCCAAAAAAACGTCGCCCGAATGAATTGGACCCGCGTAAAACGGGCCGACTCGCTAGCGCCCGACGCGCAGCAGCGTGCGCAGGTCGGCCGACGAGTTGACGTTGGCCAGCGACCGGGACTCGGGTATCACGATCCGTTGTGCATCGACCCGGTCTACCAACGAGCGCATATTCCGCTCGCCGGCGGCGATCAGCGCATCGACTTGCCCGGCCAGCTCGGTCCGGTACACCGCCGCCAGATAGTGATCGCGGCCATCCCACGGCAACACCACGTCAGCGTCCAGTTCGATTGCCCGCTCTTCGAGCAGGTCGATCAACTCAGCGGTCAGCAACGGCATGTCGGTGGCGCACAGGAAAGCCCGCTTCGCACCGGCCTCAGCGGCGGCGCGTAATCCGCGTCCGGTAGCGAGCAGCGGACCGAGCCCACGGATATCGTCGCGCACCACCCGGGCCGGCAATTCCGGCAGGCGTTGTCCCGGCGCCGCAACGACGAAAACCGGCCGACACCGTTCCCCGACAACGCTGACTACCCGCTCGACCATCGTGATGGCCGGTTCGGAGCCATCTTGGGAGCCAAGAAGTTCGGCGGGAACCGGCATGGTGGCCTTATCCCGGCCCATCCGTAACGACGCTCCCCCAGCCAACACCACACCGGCCAGCGAAGCCGGCCCAGCCGAGGGCGTCACCTCAGTTCACAGTCCAGGTGTCGCGCCCGTGCAATAGCGATTCCAACGCGGCGCGGTCGGCCGGCTCGGACTCCTGCGCGGCGCGGACCTGTGCCCGGGCCGCGTCGTCATAAGTTGGCCGGTTTACCTGACGGAAGATGCCCATCACGGTGTGCTCGAGGTTCTGTTCGGATAGCCGCGAGAGCGCGAACGCGTAGGCGGAATCGACGGCATGCGCGTCGTGTACCACGATCTCGTCGACGCTGACATCGGCGGTCTTGGCCACCTCGAGTCCGTACCCGGACCGCACCACGCAGTATTCGCCGTTGGCGCCGAAGATGACCGGTTCACCGTGGCGGAGGTTGATCACCCGTTCCTCGGCGCCCTCTTTGCGCAGCGCGTCGAACGAACCGTCGTTGAAAATCGGGCAGTCCTGCAAGATCTCGACTAGGGCGGACCCGCGATGCTGGGCCGCGGCACGCAAAACCTCAGACAGGCCGTTGCGGTCGGAGTCCAGCGCCCGGCCGACGAAAGTCGCCTCGGAGCCAAGCGCAAGCGATACCGGGTTGAACGGTTGGTCAAGCGATCCCATCGGCGTCGACTTGGTAACCTTGCCGACCTCGGACGTCGGCGAGTACTGACCCTTAGTCAGGCCGTAGATCCGGTTGTTGAAAAGCAGGATCGTGATGTTGACGTTGCGGCGCAGCGCATGGATGAGATGGTTGCCCCCGATCGACAGCGCGTCCCCGTCGCCGGTGACGACCCAGACCGAGAGATCCTCACGCGCCAGCGCCAGACCTGTCGCGATCGCCGGCGCACGGCCGTGAATGGAGTGCAGGCCATAGGTTTCCAGGTAGTACGGGAACCGGCTCGAGCAGCCGATGCCGCTGACGAAGACAATGTTTTCGCGGCGCAGCCCCAGCTCGGGCAGGAAGTTGCGCATCGTGTTGAGGATGACGTAGTCACCGCAACCGGGGCACCAGCGCACCTCCTGGTCACTGGTGAAGTCCTTGGCCTTCTGCGGCTGGTCGGTGGTGGGCACACCGTAGTTCTTGGACAGCACGTCCGGTCGCCCGAGATCCACGCCGATCACATCAGTCATGAGCGCCGCTCCTCCTCATCGCTTCGCTCTGCATCGTCGCTGCGCATGTCATTAGCTTCCCGCTCCCGCTCCTACCGTGGCCGCCGCCAATCTCGCGACCATCGTCTTGTCTTGCTCGATTTCGGCCAGTGTCCCGCCAAGCGCGGCGCGGATGACGCGCCCCACCTCGTCGGCCAGGAACGAGACGCCTTGGACCTTGGTAACCGATTGCACGTCGACCAGGTACTTGCCGCGCAGCAACAGCGCGAGCTGACCCAAGTTCATCTCCGGCGCCACAACCTGCGGGTAGCGCCGCAGT
>DASZKQ010000047.1:0-3370 GCA_035552835.1 Mycobacterium sp.
ACGACGTACCGCTTGTCATAGTTCTTCGACAGGTGGGCGCTGACAACGACCTTCACGGAACGCTCCCGGGAAACTCAGACTCACTAATTCTATCTTAAACGAACCCAAACGTAGTAATGAGTCAACTTACCGCACACCCTCTTTGGCGTAGACCACCCGCAGGACGTGCCCGAGTTCAGGCCCCATGACTAGCTCGGCCAACGTGCACAACGTTGCGACGTACTGCGATCCGTGCGGCGGCTGTGCGTCGCACAGATGATGTGCGATCTCGTGGAGCACCACCAGCTCACGCATCGCCCAGCCAGCCGTCGCACGGTCGGGAACCGCGATAACACCTGCGTCGTCGCGGTTTTCGTAGTGAGCAGCGGTGGCAGCCCGCCGTGCCCGCACCTTCAGCGGGGCTACGTTCGGCCATTGTCGCCGTACCGCCGGCAACGCCAGCACCTCGTCGACGTAACGCTGCACCGCTGGGACCGACGCGAATCGCGCCTCAGGAGGCAGCGTCAACTGCGCGCCGAAGAACTCCACGTTGCCTGACCCGTGTTCGGCGGCGCGGTCGAACAGCGTCCGGACGAACTCCTCGGCGGCGTAGACCTTCGAACGCTGCCAATCCCGCGCGGCTGCTTCCTCGGCGCTCACCGCTCCAGCACAGTCCGCGCCCCGGATAGCTCTGGGCCGCTTCCCAGTCGCGCCCGGTTGCCGGCTCGGTCCCCCGCCCGTCGCGCCGCCGAGGAATACCCCGCAGTAGCCCGGCTGGCCTGCCAGGTGCCCCGCGCCTTTGACGCACTGCGGTAGTAATCGCGAAGTTCGATCTCCTTGTCCCGCAGCGCAATCGCGGTGCCCGGCGGACGACGACGATCTTTCTTGGCTTCGCGTTGAGTCTGCTCGCGGGCCTCGACCAACCGCTGACCAACCCGGGCGCCGAAGGCGAGCTGAAAATTCAGCCTGGCGGTGATCGTCGGGGTGGGCCGGTGTGCACCCGACGAGAGGTAGGAATCCGACGCGCGCACCATTTGAACCACCAAGCTGGCATACAACGCATGCGTGGCATCGATGTCCTCGGCAAACCCGTAGGCGTACACGAACGTCGAGTTGGATGCCACGTCGCAGCGCACGTCGTTCGCCGACGCGATGACCACGAACAGCTGCACATAGGTCCGTAGTCCCCGGCTGCCGGCCGCGCCGATGGTGATGGTGCGCTGGACCGGCGCTTGCGCGGGCGTGCGCTTGTCCGCATGCGACCGCGCCACCGCCAAGTCGATGGACGTCGCGGTGGCCAGCCGTTGCGCGGCCGACATGAACGCCTCCGCCTCATGGGCGTTGTCGGTGCCCTCGGCCTGACGCAACAGGGCCGCGATACGCGCCAGCATCTTGTCGTCAGTCATGGCGCCGCTCCTCCCCATCGCTTCGCTCTGCATCGTCACCGGCGCGGCTCATGGCACCAAACTAAGCCAACCGTACGACTTTCCAGTGCGGCGCCTCACAGTCGGGCATTGATCCACGAAACAACATCGTCGAGTACCTGATAGCGCTCCGGCTCGTTGAACACCTCGTGATAGAGACCCGGATAGACCTTCAGCTCGACATCGGAACTGCCCACGGCCTCGACCAGCTGCCGGCTGCCGTCGACCGGGATCAGCCTGTCCTCGGATCCGTGCACGACCAGCAGCGGCGCGTTCAGCGCGGGGGCCCGTTGCGGCATCGTCTCGCCGACCATCAGCAGCGCGCGGGCGATGCCAGCGGGAACCTTGCCGTGATGTACCAACGGGTCGGTGTTGTAGGCATCCACCACGGCGGGGTCGCGAGATATCGCGCTGGCGTCGAGTTCCTGCAGCGGCAAGCCCGGCGCGATCGCGCCGAGAGTCTTGGCGACCAGCAACAGCAGCGGCGACACGGCGGCCTGGGCCGCCACTGCCGGCCCGGACACCACCATCAGGTCGTAGTCGTCGGGGCGTTCGACGCCGTAGGCAAAGACGATGCCGCCGCCCATGCTGTGCCCGAGCACGATGCGCGTAAGTCCTGGGTGTTCCTTGGTGGCGATACCGACCAGGGTGTCGAAGTCGCCGGTGTACTCGGAGATGTCTTTGACCAGCACCCGCTTGCCGCCCGAGCGGCCATGTCCGCGGTGGTCGAGCGCGTAGGTGACCAGCCCGTCCTGACCGAACCGCTCGGCGACGTGGTCGTAGCGCCTGGCGTGTTCGCCCAGCCCGTGCGAGAGGACGACCACCGCACGCGGTGTGGTGTCGGGGGTCCACCTGTCGTAGACAATGCGCACGCCGCCCACGCCATCGAAGGTCCGTTCGGTGCGGGTGGTTGTCATCAGGGGCAGCGTAAACCCAATCCCCCGGCGCGTCCTCGCAGCCGTCGCCGGGTGGGCCGGATGTCGGACGGGGTGCGTAAGCTCGCTCGGGTGAGCCTGCTCGCCGAGGATTTCGCCGGTGACGGCGACGCGGATTTTGCTACCACCGCTGAGCCCTACCGCCGAGAACTGCTCGCACATTGCTACCGGATGACCGGTTCGTTGCACGATGCCGAGGATCTGGTGCAGGAAACCTTTTTGCGCGCCTGGAAGGCCTACGACCGATTCGAGGGAAAGTCGTCGTTACGCACCTGGCTGCACCGCATCGCGACCAACACCTGCCTGACCGCGCTGGAGGGCCGGTCGCGTCGGCCGCTGCCGGTTGGATTGGGCGCACCCAGTTCGGACCCGACCGGCGAGCTGGTAGAGCGCACCGAGGTGTCGTGGCTCGAGCCCTTGCCGGACGTCTCCGATGATCCGGCTGATCCTTCTGATCCTTCCGTGATCGTCAGTACGCGCGAATCGGTGCGGCTGGCGTTCGTGGCGGCGCTGCAGCACCTGTCGCCCCGGCAGCGAGCGGTGCTGGTGCTGCGCGAAGTGCTGCAATGGAAGGCCGCCGAAGTGGCCGAGGCAATCGGAGCCAGCACGGCCGCCGTCAACAGCCTGCTGCAACGTGCGCGGTCGCAGCTGGAGGCCATCGGGCCCAGCACCGAAGACCAGCTGATCGCGCTGGACTCGGCGGATGCGCGGGACCGCTTGACGGATTACATCGCGGCTTTCGAGGCCTACGATATCGACCGGCTAGCGGAAATGTTCACCCGCGAGGCGGTCTGGGAGATGCCGCCGTTCGTCGGCTGGTATCAGAGCCCGCAGGCGATCGCTGCGCTCATCCGCCAACAGTGTCCCGCGCAGGTACCCGGTGATATGCGCCTGATCCCGTTGACCGCCAACGGACAGCCCGCCGCTGCAATGTATATGCGCGACGGCGACAAGCATCTGCCGTTCCAGCTGCAGGTGCTGGACATGCGCGCCGACGGTGTGTCGCATGTGGTGGCTTTCCTCGACACCACA
>DASZKQ010000048.1:0-1513 GCA_035552835.1 Mycobacterium sp.
ACCAGGCGGGGCAGCCGCTGGGTGCTTCCGCCACCGGGGATCATGCCGAAGTTGATGTGGTTGTCGGCAATCTTGGCGTCGTCGCTGACGATCACGATGTCGGTTGCCTGCATCAGCTCGAAGCCGCCGGCCATCGCGACACCCTCGACCGCGGCGATCACCGGGACGTCGACGCTGCCAATGGCATCACAGGCCCGCCGGAACGCGTCGAACAGCGTCCGCAATGATTCGGGACCGGCGGATCTGAGGCGCTCGACCTCGGCGACATCGCCTCCGGCGCAGAAGTTTTTGCCCGCTCCACGAATGACGATCACGTTCACCGCCGGGTCGCTGGATAGGTCGCTCAGCGCATGTTCGAGTTGACCGGCGAGTTCGGTTGTTACCGCGTTCATGCGCTCGGGTCGGTTCAGTGTGATATGTCCGATGCCGTCGGCAATCGCGCGCTGGACGACGCTCACATGCAGTCCCATCCATTATTTCGCAGATTTCTAATCTAGGTTAAACTAATTCGCAGCTGGTCACAAGCAACGAGGAGTCGATATGGATCTCGGGTTGGCGGACGCGCGGGTCGTCGTCACCGGAGGGGCCTCCAATATCGGACGCGGGATCGTGCATGCGTTTGCCGCGGAAGGCGCACGCATTGTGATCAACGACATCGATGCACCGCAGGCTGAAAAGGTCCGCGCCGAAGCCAAAGGATTAGGCGCCGCCGAGATCGATGTGGTGATCGCCGACCTGACCAAGCCCGGGGCGGCCGACGCCGCGGTCGACGCCGCCCAGACGGCATGGGGTGGGCTGGATGTTCTGGTGAACAATGCCGGCTGGAGCGTTCCGGGGTTCATCGCCACCGATACCGACTGGGACAAGTGGCAGCGGACCATCGAGATCAACTTGTTCTCGGCGATTGCCGCGACCCAAGCGGCGATACCCGTCATGAAAGAGGCCGGCGGCGGCGCGATCGTGTTCATCGCCAGCGACGCGGCGTTCGGCCAGATCAGGCAGGGTGTTTACGGCGCGTCAAAGGCGGCCATGGTGGCGTTGGCCCGCACCACTGCGCGCGAACACGGCCGTCACGGCATCAGATCCAACGTCGTGTGCCCGGGCCTGGTGATCCCCGACGGACCCGAAGCGGTTGGCGCATCCAGCCTGTGGGCCGTCGGACAGGATGCGGTTTTCAATCAGAAGCAGATCGACGTCATGCTCAAGGACACGCCACTTCGACGGCTGACCACCGCTGAGGACATCGGACGGGCGGTGATCTGGTTCAGCTCGCCGCAGGCGGCGCGCCAAGTGACGGGTCAGCTGATCTCGGTCAGCGGCGGTTACACGATGCCGTGACGCCGCCGCCTAGCTACTTGAGTTCGGACGACGAAAGGCCAAGCAGTCGGCGGGCAACCACTAGCTGCTGAATCTGCTGGGTCCCTTCGAAGATGTCCATGATCTTCGAGTCACGCGCCCACTTCTCCAGCAGCGTTTCCTCGGAATAGCCTGCAGTGCCGGCTAATTCGACGGC
>DASZKQ010000049.1:0-5141 GCA_035552835.1 Mycobacterium sp.
ATCAAAAGCACGACCTTCGCGGTGCATGCCCCGTTCGCCTACGGCACCCTGTCCGTCGAACAGGGGACGCACCGGCTGGTGCGGATCAGTCCATTCGACAACCAGAGCCGACGGCAGACATCCTTCGCCGAAGTCGAGGTGCTACCGGTGGTGGCAACCACTGACCACATCGACATCCCCGAGGGCGACGTCCGCGTCGACGTGTACCGGTCCAGCGGTCCCGGCGGCCAGTCGGTGAACACGACGGACTCCGCGGTTCGCCTCACCCACATTCCAACGGGTATCGTCGTGACTTGCCAGAACGAAAAGTCGCAGCTTCAGAACAAGGTGGCAGCGATGCGGGTTCTTCAGGCAAAGTTATTGGAACGCAAGCGCTTAGAAGAACGCGCCGAACTCGACGCCCTGAAGGGTGACGGCGGCAGTTCTTGGGGCAACCAGATGCGGTCATACGTACTGCATCCGTATCAAATGGTCAAGGACCTGCGCACGGACTACGAGGTAGGCAATCCGGCTGCCGTTCTCGACGGGGACATCGACGGGTTCCTGGAAGCGGGTATCCGGTGGCGCAACAGAAAAGATGACGACTGATATCCACGTTCTCGCGATAACAGCTCAGCCGTTGCACGACATCTGGCGCGGCGATCTCCGCCACTGGTTGCTGACTAGTGGCCTGCACATCATGATGCTGCTGATCGGGGCGGTGCTCGCGGCGCGGTTCGTTACCTGGGCGGCTCAGAAGGTAACCGAGCGTCTTGACGTGGGCTTCGCCGAGAGCGACGCACTGGTGCGTTCCGAGGCCACCAAGCACCGGCAGGCCGTTGCCTCGGTGATCTCCTGGGTGTCGGTTGTACTCATCGCCATCGGGGTCATCGTGCAGATCACCGATATCTTGAATATCTCGGTGAAGGGGCTGGTTGCGCCAGCGACCGTAGTCGGGGCCGCATTGGGCTTCGGCGCACAGCAACTGGTCAAGGATCTGCTGTCCGGTTTCTTCATCATCGTCGAAAAGCAGTATGGCTTCGGCGATCTGGTTCAGCTCACCATCGCGGGCTCCACCAACGATGCGGCGGGAACCGTCGAGAACGTCACTTTGCGGGTGACCAGGTTGCGCTCGACGGACGGCGAGGTGTTCACCGTGCCCAATGGCCAGATCGTCAAATCGATCAACCTGTCCAAGGACTGGGCCCGCGCCGTCGTCGACATTCCCGTGCAGAACAGCGCCGACCTCAACTTGGTGAACGAGGTTTTGCATCAGGAGTGTGAGCATGCTCTCGAGAACGAGGTGCTTGGGGAGCTGTTGTTGGATGCGCCCACGGTGATGGGCGTGGAGAGCATCCAAGTCGACACGGTCACCTTGCGGTTGGTGGCTCGCACTTTGCCGGGCAAGCAGTTCGAGGCGGGCCGGCAGCTGCGTGTGCTGGTGGTCCGGGCACTGGCGCGCGCCGGCGTCGTCACCAAAACCGATGCGACGGTAGGGGCCATCGTGCATCCGGCGACAGCCGAGGGCGCCGAGGATGAAACGCAGGGCGCGGCCCGGTGAGTTTCTTCAACCTCGACAGGCTGAGGAGAATCGGCGACAACGTGGAACGCGGCTGGCCGGGCTACTTGTTCGGCGGACGCATACGTACCTCCACCGTGGTGCTGATCGTCGCGTTCGCGGCGCTGTGGTGGATTTACGACGACATGCGCGACTCCACTTCAAAAACCACACAGGTGCCTGCGACCCAGGTGGTACCGCCGGGCTTCGTGCCGGACCCGAATTACACCTGGGTGCCGCGCAGTCGTGTGCAGGAGCCGCCACCCACCGTCACCGTGACGCAAACGCCGACAACCACGCCGCCGCCGACAACGACTATCCCCACCCCCACCACCACCACACCGCCGCCGTTTGGCCTGCCGCCGATTGTTTTGCCGCCGCCGTTCGGGCCGCCCGTCACTACCACGACGGCGCCGCCGCCGCCGCCCGGCCAGCCGCCTACGCCCCCGGCCCTACCGCCACTGCCCGGCCTGCCCTAACGGCCCGGCTTCTCAGCGCCCGCGGCGCGGGCGCATCGTCGCCGGGCACCCTGATGGCCCGGCTGACGAACGTTAGCGAAACTCACCGTTAGACTGGCGACCCGTGATGATCACCCTCGACCATGTCACTAAGCAGTACAAGTCGTCGGCGCGTCCAGCGTTGGACAACGTCAACGTGAAGATCGACAAGGGTGAGTTCGTCTTCCTGATCGGCCCGTCCGGCTCCGGCAAATCCACGTTCATGCGGCTGCTGCTGGGGGCCGACACACCGACCACCGGTGATGTGCGGGTCTCGAAGTTTCACGTCAACACGCTGCCCGGACGCCACATCCCGAAACTGCGTCAGGTGCTCGGCTGCGTCTTCCAGGATTTCCGGCTGCTGCAGCAGAAGACGGTGTTCGAGAACGTCGCGTTCGCGCTGGAGGTCATCGGCAAGCGCCCCGACGTGATCAACCGGGTGGTGCCCGACGTGCTGGAGATGGTCGGGCTGTCCGGAAAGGCCAACCGGCTGCCCGATGAGCTGTCCGGCGGCGAACAGCAGCGGGTGGCCATCGCCCGGGCTTTTGTGAACCGGCCGCTGGTACTGCTGGCCGACGAGCCGACCGGGAACCTCGACCCGGAGACCAGCAACGACATCATGGATTTGTTGGAGCGGATCAACCGCACTGGCACCACTGTGCTGATGGCAACGCACGACCACCACATCGTCGACTCGATGCGTCAGCGCGTGGTGGAGCTGTCGTTGGGTCGGCTGGTCAGAGACGAGCAGCGCGGCGTCTATGGGATGGACCGCTAAGTGCGCTTCAGCTTCCTGTTCAACGAGGTCCTGACCGGTCTTCGTCGCAATGTCACGATGACTGTCGCGATGATTCTGACCACCGCAATTTCGATCGGTCTGTTGGGCGGTGGCCTGCTGGTAGTGCGATTGGCCGAGCACTCGCGCGAGATTTATCTCGACCGGGTCGAGACGCAGGTCTACCTGAACGAGGACATATCGGCCAACGACCCCTCCTGCGAGAGCCCGCCATGCAAGGCGCTGCGGGAGGGGATCGAGTCGCGTAACGACGTCAAATCGGTGCGATTCCTCAACCGCCAGGACGCATACGCAGACGCTATTCGCAAGATGCCTCAGTTCAAGGATCTGGCAAGCAAGGATGCGTTCCCAGCGTCATTCGTCGTCAAGTTGAACAACCCCGAGCAGCACTCGCAATTCGACGACGCGATGCGCGGTCAGCCGGGAGTAAGCGGGATTCTCAATCAGAAGGATCTCATCGATCGGCTGTTTGCCGTGTTGGACGGGCTCAGCAACGCTGCCTTCGCCGTGGCCTTGGTGCAGGCCGTCGGGGCGATCTTGTTGATCGCCAATATGGTTCAAGTCGCGGCCTACACGCGTCGCACCGAGGTTGGCATCATGCGATTGGTCGGCGCCACCCGCTGGTATACCCAGTTGCCCTTCCTGGTCGAGGCCATGGTGGCGGCCACCGTCGGCGTCATTATCGCGATTGTCGGCCTGATCGTGGTGCGGGCGCTGTTCCTCGACAACGCGCTGCGGCAGTTTTATCAAGCGCATCTGATCGCACCGGTCGATTACGCTGACATCCTTTATATTTCGCCGCTACTGCTGTTGGTGGGTGTCGCGATGGCCGGGGTTACCGCATATGCGACGTTGCGCCTGTACGTGCGGCGGTAGCCGTGGCCAAAAAGCCCGGCAAATCTCAGTCAGGAAGACAGGTCCTGGCCAGCAACCGCAAGGCGCGGCACAACTACACGATTTTGGAGGTGTTCGAGGCCGGGGTGGTTTTGCTCGGCACTGAAGTAAAAAGCCTCAGGGACGGCAAGGCCTCGCTCGCGGATGCGTATGCAACCGTCGACGACGGCGAAGTTTGGTTGCGCAACCTGCACATTCCGGAGTATCACCACGGCAGCTGGACCAACCACGAACCCCGTCGTACGCGAAAGCTGTTACTCCACAGGCGCCAAATCGACGTCCTCATCGGCAAGATACGTGATGGTAACCTCGCGCTGGTGCCGTTGGCGCTGTACTTCAGCGAAGGAAAAGTCAAGGTGGAGCTGGCATTAGCGCGCGGTAAGCGGGCGCACGACAAGCGTCAGGACATGGCACGCCGTGACGCTCAGCGGGAAGTGGTCCGTGCATTAAGTAGGCGAGCCAAGGGCATCGATTGATCGGCGCCGCATACGCCCAGCTGTCCGCAGTCAGCTACGGCGTCAGTGACTTTGTCGGGGGTGTGGCTTGCCGGCGGGTGGCTGCGCTTCGCGTCATGGTGGTGACTTACCCGATTGCGACGGTGCTGCTTGGTGTGCTGGCCGCCACCGCCGGTGGACCGGTCCGCCCCGGTGCCCTGCTGTGGGGCTCCCTGTACGGGGTCAGTCAGGCCGTCGGGGTGTATTGGTTCTACGCGGCTGTGAGCGCCGGACCGATCTCGGTGGTCTCACCGTTGGCGGCGGTACTCAACGCCGCCGTACCTGTCGCCGTCGGCGTGGCACTCGGCGAGCGACCGGGGGAGACCGCGTCGGTAGGCGTGGTGCTGGCCATGTTTGCGGTGATCCTGGTGAGCCGGGAGTCGCCCGCCGACGAGGATGTTCGGATCCACAGGTTCACCAGCAAAGTGGCCTGGCTGACGGTCGGCTCCGGGGTGGCATTCGGTTTGGACTTCGTGCTGCTGCATCAGGCTCCGGTGGAGTGCCGGCTATGGCCGCTGTTTTTTGCCCGGGCGGCGGCCACCGTGCTGGTGTTCGCCGTCGCGGCGATGAGCAACAATCTTCAGCTTCCGACCAGGACGCCGCTGCGGTTAGCGGTCGCCGCGGCGCTGCTGGACACCTGCGCCAACATCACCATGCTGCTGGCGATCCAAAAATGGATGCTGTCGCTGGCCAGCATCTTGATCTCGCTATACCCCGCGACGACCGTCATCCTGGCCATCATCGTGCTGCGGGAGCGGCTGACCCGCTGGCAGGCGCTTGGCATGATTCTGGCGGCAGTGTCGGTGACTATGATCGCCGCCATCTGACGTCCGTCTAACATCAGGCGGCATGAGCAGCCCCTCACGTCCGGTCACCGAACTCGACAAATCCGACGTGCTGTCGGGTCTCTTCGAAACCTGGGA
>DASZKQ010000050.1:0-2560 GCA_035552835.1 Mycobacterium sp.
CAGCACCTCACGCTGGCCGGCGGTCAACTCGAATGGCAAGCGCTGCAAGAGTTCATGCTTGAGCCCGTCCGAACGCGATGGCGCCGCTGGCCCGGATTGGGCCAGTTCGCCGTGGCGGCGACTCACCAGCGCCCACTGCAGGCCGACTGCCTCGTCGAAGGCCAAACGTTCACGGGCACGCCGCCGGTCAGCGCTATCTTCGGCCAAGTGGATGGCACGCAGCGCCTCGTCTTCGGAGACCAGATTGTGCTTGGCGCACAGTTCTTTCGGCAACGGGTCGGCCACCGGGTCGAGGACCTCGAGCACCTGACGAACACAGTTGAAGATGTCCCAGCTCTGCAGTTTGGTGCTGGCACGATAGATCGGGTAGAAGCGACGTTCGAACGCCTCTTGCAACACCTCGCCACTGACAGCCTGTGACGCGTCGGCGATGTTGCGCAGCGACCGGCTGCCGCGGTTCCTGCCATCCGAGGAGTCGAGGATGAGGAACGCCGGGTGCGTCAATTGCGTTGCGCCCCGGTAGAACCCGACCTCCCCGGAGAGCATCACCTTGGTGCCTTTGGTCAATCCCTTCTTCAGGTAGCGAGGGTTGAAGAACGTGGCAGTGACCTTGCTGCGCCCGGAGCCGAGGGTGACGATCAGGATCTTGTCTTTCGGGCGGTTTCTGATCGGCTTCTCAACCACACCGGTGATCTCGTCGACGAGCGTGATGTGCTCACCCTCGGCCGGCCGCTCGTCGCCGGCGCCGCGCACGCCTGCGCCCTCGACGTAGCTGCGCGGGTAGTGCCGGAGCAGGTCGTCGACGGTGCGGATACCGAACACCTCATCCAGCGGGTTGGCGGCTTTGGCACCAAGGATGTAATCCAGCCGGTCACTGAGCGCGACCATGGCTACTCGACCCCGATCAACAGCGCGTCGCCGCGGTGCCCGGTGTGATAGGTCATCAGCTCGGTACCCGGGTGGCGGTCGTGTACGTGGGCTTGCAGCCTTTCGCTCACTGCAGCCGCGTCGCCATCCCCATCGATGTCGGCGCCCACCAGCACCGTCACCAACTCACCACCGGCGGCCAACAGCAAATCGATCAACCCGATCGCCGCCGACGTCACGTCGGGCGCCACGATCAGCACCTCGTCGCCCGCGATGCCCAGGCCGTTGCCGGGTTCGCAGGTGCCGGCCCAGGTCAACGCCGTTTCGGTCGCTATGCGCACTGACCCATGCTTGGCGGCACCGGCGGCGCGGGCCATCGTGTACCCATCGTCGACGGCTTGCCGGCCGAGTTCATGTACGGCGAGCGCGGCCAGCCCCTGCACCATCGATCCGGTCGGCAGCGGCACCACATCGATACCCCACCCGATAGCCGCGGTGCAGCCGGCGACCAGCTCCTCGGCGGCCAGGTAGCCGTTGGGCAACACCATGACCTGCGCGGCTTCGGTGTCCACCACAGCGCGCAACAGTTGCTGGGCACTGATGTCCGTCGCCGGGTCGGCGACGTGCGGTCCGGGGCGCAGCACGCAGGCCCCCTCCCCGGCGAACAACTCCTCCGCACCGTCGCCGTCGACGACGGCCAACACCGCGCGCTCCCTGCTCCAGCTGCCCGGCGGTAGCCCGCTGGCAGCGCCGGTCAGCGCCGAGATCTGGATCCGCCGCGGGTTGCCGAACGCCAGACCCGCTTCGACGGCCGCCCCGGCGTCGTCAGTGTGGACATGGACCGAGTAACCGCCGACCACGCCGGAGGTCGCGATGGCGACCGACTCACCGAGCTCGTCCAGCCGTTCGCGCAGCAGGTCAGCGCCCTCGGTGTCGCATCCGCCCAGCAGGTACATCACCTCGAATTGCGGCGCAGGGGGTTGCGCGACGGGCTCCGTCGCTCGCGGACGCGGGGGTGTCGGTGCTGGCTCGTACAACGCGCGGTTCGGCGCCTGCCCGGTGATCGTCGAGCGCAAGGCGTCGAGCAGGACCAGCAGACCCCGCCCACCGGCATCGACCACACCGGCATCGCCCAGCACATCGAGCTGCTCCGGCGTCTTCTCCAACGCGACCACCGCGGCGTCGCCGGCGGCGGTGATCGCCCGGGCCAGCCCCTCCCCGGCGCTCTGCTCGACGGCATCGGCGGCTGCCCGCAACACCGAAACGATCGTCCCGGGGACTTCCTGGCCGCCCATCGAGCTGATAACCAGATCCACGCCGTGGCGCAACGCCGCGCCGAGCAGCTCTGCGTCGATGACGTGCAGCTCGCCGCCGGATTCGGCGACGGTGCCGGCGGTGACGTCGGCGATGCCGCGCAGAATCTGCGACAGAATCACCCCTGAGTTGCCGCGCGCACCATTCAGCGCGCCCGCCGACAGGGCGGCGGCCACCCGAACGACATCACCAGGACCGGCCTTGGAACTGGCCACAGTGTTCGCCTCAGCCAGCGCCGAGCGCATGGTGAACAGCATGTTGATGCCGGTGTCGGAATCGGCGACCGGGAACACGTTGAGCCGATTGATCTCGTCGATGTGGGTGATCAGGTCACTAACAGCGGTGTGCGCCCAGTCACGCAGTGCGGACGCGTCCAATG
>DASZKQ010000051.1:0-5964 GCA_035552835.1 Mycobacterium sp.
GAGGGGTATCCCCAGAAATTGCGGGGCACCAGGGATGCCCAGCAGGAGGCCCCTTTTGCTATGGCTCAATTCCGATTCGGGCACCGGCTGCGGGTCAGCGTTCGTTCTGGTAATCAACCTGGCCGAGGCCAGGTTGAGCACTGGATGCAGGGTTTCACCGATGCGGACGTACAGCGCCCCCGACTGTTTGCCCATCACGATCGGCGCATTCGCCAACGCAGGTTGTGGGCGAATCACGGCCAGCAGCGCACATCCGGCCAGCATGATGATCGCCAGCACAGCACCGGCCATCAGCGACTGCATGGACGCGCGGATCGGTTCGTTGACCCCGCGGATGTCCCTGCCCAGTAGTGCGCATTCGATGCGGCGTAGCAGGAATCGATACCCGCTGACGTGCAGCCGCGTGGTCGGTTGCCATCCCATCAGTCCCCCAAGGCCCCCGGGTTCGTCTTCTTCACGATATTTTGTGGTCACGTGTTGCTTTGCCGTCGATCCACAGTTCGGGCCGGACGACCGCCGATGTGACCGTTTGCCCAGTTCTCGTTAAAATCGCCTTGTGAGCATTCACCACATCAGCCGTTCGGTGTCCCCGCTGGCCAGTGCGGGTCGCTGGTCACGCAGCTTGCGCCGGGCCGGTCTGGGCGCCGCTGCGCTGCTGGCCGCCGGTGTCCTGCTGGTCGCGCCCAGCGCCGTTCCGCGCACTATCCCGACGGCCGGCGCCGACAACTGCCCGGACGTCGCACTGACCTTCGCCCGCGGAACCGACGAGCCGGCCGGGTTGGGCCGCGTCGGCCAGGCCCTGGTCGACTCGCTGCGCCAGAACACCGGCAAGAACATCGATGCCTATCCGGTCAACTACAAAGCCAGCCTGCTGCAGCTGCACGGCGGTGACGGCGCCAACGATGCCATCAAGCACATCAAAGACGTGGCCGACAAGTGCCCGAACACCCCGCAGGTGCTCGGCGGGTACTCGCAGGGCGCGTCGGTGATCGACATCGTCTCCGGGGTTCCCATCGGCGGCATCGGCTGGGGCAGTTCGCTGCCGCCCAAGTACGCCAACAACGTCATCGCGGTCACCACCTTCGGCAACCCGGCCGACCGCAGCGGCGGGCCGATATCGGCGCAGAGCGCAATGTTCGGCGCCAAGGCCATCGACTTCTGCAACCCAGAGGACCCGATCTGTCACGCCGGCCCGGGCAACCAGTGGAGTGGGCACACCGAGGGTTACGTGCCCGTCTACACCAGCCAGGCGGCCAGCTTCATCCAGACCAGGCTGTTGGCGGTGCTAGCCCCTACCGCACCCGAACCGCCGATGGGCGTGCCACCCGGGCCTATGGGCGTGCCACCAGGGCCGGTACCCTGGCCCGGCGCCGGGCCAGGGCCTGGGCCCGATGGCCAAGCTCCGGCCGTGGTCGATCAGACCCAGCCCGCGGTATTTCACTGATAGATCGCTCATTGCGCTGATCTCGTGTCGGCACACTACTATCGGGCCATGAAGCTGCGCCTGATCAACCCACCGCCACAGTCGGTTACGGCCAGGATCGCCGCCGCAGGATTACTCGCCACGGCGTTGATGCTTGCGCCCGCGACGCTGATTCCGACGGCATCGGCCTCTTGCCCCGACGTTGAGGTGGTATTTGCTCGCGGACGGCTGGAGTCCCCGGGCGCCGGCGTCATCGGCAACTCCTTCGTCAGCGCGCTGCGGTCCAAGGTCAACAAGAACGTCAGTCTCTACGCGGTGCGCTACCCCGCCGACAACGAGGTTGACGTCGGCGCCAACGACATGAGCGCCCACGTCCAGTCCACGATCAACGGCTGCCCCAACACCCGGGTGGTGTTGGGCGGCTACTCGTTGGGCGCGGCGGTTGCCGACGTCGTGATGGCGGCCCCTGGCCCGCTATTCGGCTTCACCAATCCGCTGCCGCCGGGCGCCGACCAGCACATCGCGGCGGTCGCACTGTTCGGCAACGGCAGCCAGTGGGCCGGGCCGATCACGAACTTCAACCCCGCCTACAACGACCGGACCATCGACATGTGCCACGGCACCGACCCCATCTGCAACCCGGCCGATCCCCACACCTGGTCCGAGAACTGGCCGCAACACGCCGCGAGCGGATATATCAACGACGGCATGGTCAATCAGGCCGCCGACTTCGTCGCAGGCAAGCTGCAGTAATCGTTCGCAGCGGCCGGGAGGCCACGAGACAGCTAAGCCAACCCTGCAGGTTGTATCAGGGACTCATTAGCTTTACTCGCTAATATCCGCTGATGAAATTTGCTCCGATTGATGCGCGATCGCAGCGTTTCAGCAGGTCACCGGCCGCAAAACGGGTAGCCAGCTTCGCGGGTGGGGCGTTGCTCGCCGCGGGGCTGCTGACCGCCCCGGCACTAGTACCGATTACCGGATCGATTCCGACGGCGTCGGCGGCATGCCCGGATGCCGAAGTAGATTTCGCTCGCGGCCGAGAAGAAGCTCCCGGCGTCGGCGAGGTCGGCCAAGCCTTCATCAACTCGCTGCGATCGAAGGTGCCGCACATGTTGGTCGGCGCCTACGGGGTCAACTATCCCGCCGACGTCAGCGTCACCAAGGGCTCCAACGACATGAGCGCCCACGTGCAACAGATGGCGGCGAGCTGCCCGAACACCAAGCTGGTGCTCGGCGGCTATTCGCTGGGTGCGGCGGCGGCTGACGTCGTGGTCGCGATGAACCAACCCGGATTCGGCTACACCGATGTCCTGCCGCCGAACATGGACCAGCACATCGCGGCGGTCGCCTTGTTCGGTAACGGTACCCAGCGGGTGCTCGGCCCGGTGCCCGGTTTCAGCCCCGCCTTCGCCGGCAAGACCATCGACCTGTGCGCCGCCGGCGACGCGATCTGCACTGCAGCCATACACGATCTGCATTGGTCGTCGCATCTGCAGCCCTCGTACATCAGCTCCGGTCTGGTCGATCAGGCGGCAAGCTTCGTCGCCGGCAAGCTGTAACCGGGGCTTAGTCGCGCGTACGTAGGTCGCGGGTAATCAACGTCCGCGCCTGCAGTTCGTTCTCCGGCGGGTAGTCCACGCCGATCAGGGTCAAACCTCGCGCCGGTGCGGCGGCGAAGTCGCTGGACCGCCGCGTTGAGGTAAGCAACTCGCGGCACCAGGTGGCGGTGCGCCGGTGCTCGCCGACGGCCAGCAGCGCGCCGACCAGCGATCGCACCATCGACCAGCAGAACGCGTCGGCGGTGACGTATGCGGTAATCAGATGACCATCATCGGTCCAGTCCAGCCGCTGCAGATCACGAATAGTGGTAGCAGCCTCACGGTGACGGCAAAACGCAGCGAAATCGTGTAATCCCAACAGGTTTCGCGACGCCTCCGTCATCGCGTCCACGTCGAGCAGGCGCGGCCAGGCGGTGATGTAGCGGGCCTGATGCGGCTCCACCCCGTAGGGTGCGGTCGAGAGCCGGTAGACATAGTGGCGGCGCAGCGCCGAGAATCGCGCGTCGAAACCCGCTGGGGCGCGGATGATCCGGCGGATCCGAACGTCGGTCGGCAGCAGCCGGCCCAGACGGCGAACCAACGGCAGGAATTCCGGTTCCGTTGGTCGGGGCGAACGAGGATAGGCATTGGGCAGCGCATCCGCCGGAACGTCGACATGGGCGACCTGACCGGTAGCGTGCACGCCGGTGTCGGTGCGCCCCGCGGCGCGCAGACGCACCGGGGTCCGAAACACCGTCGAAAGCGCCTCCCCGATAATGCCCGCGACGGTGCGCTGCCCTGGCTGGGTGGCCCAGCCGGCGAAATCCGTGCCGTCATAAGCGATATCGAGCCGAAGACGAACGTGCCCACCATCGGCGTCGATGGCGGGCGCGTCGTTCAACGGCGAATCGCTAGGGCTTGTCAGTTTCCTCGGCTTCCGGCTCAGCGGCGTCCGGCTCAGCGGTGTCCGGCTCAGCGGCCTCCGCCTCGGCTTCGGGCTCAGGCGTCGCGGCCTCAGCCTCGGCGGTCTCGGCCCCGGCGTCTTGCGCCTCGGCACCGACCACCGCCTCCGGCTCGACTGCGGCCTGCGGCGCGGCCGCGGCCGCCTCCGGCGCCTTCTTTGCAGCGGCCTTCGAAGCGCCGACCCGACGCGCGCGATCGGCTTCCGAGGTGACCGTCTTCTCCCGCACCAGCTCGATCACCGCCATCGGGGCGTTATCACCCTTGCGCGCTTCGACTTTGATGATGCGGGTGTAGCCGCCGTTGCGGTCGGCGAAGAACGGCCCGATCTCGGCGAACAGGCTGTGCACCACATCCTTGTCGTGAATTTTCTTGAGCACCTCACGCCGGTTGTGCAGGGTGCCCTTCTTGGCGTGGGTGATCAGCTTCTCGGCGTAGGGCCGCAGTGCCCGAGCCTTGGGCTCGGTGGTCTTGATCCGGCCGTGCTCAAAGAGCGCCGTGGCCAGGTTGGCCAGAATCGCCTTCTGGTGCGACGACGACCCGCCGAGGCGAGGACCCTTGGTGGGCTTGGGCATTGCTGACGCTCCTGTCTAGATTCTGCTGAGTCCAACTGTCCGGCTCCTCAGCGGGCCGCAGCGGCCCGCATCGTCACCGGACGGCTTTAGAGCTGTTCGGTTTCCGCGTAGTCCTGGTCGTCGTAGGCACCCTCGCTGGACCAAGTCCCGGTGGCGACGTCGTACCCGGCGACCTCCGACGGGTCGAAGCTGGCGGGGCTGTCCTTGAGCGACAGACCCAGCTGGTGCAGCTTGACCTTCACCTCGTCGATGGACTTCTGCCCGAAGTTGCGGATGTCGAGCAGGTCGGACTCGGTGCGCGACACCAGCTCGCCGACGGTGTGCACACCCTCGCGCTTGAGGCAGTTGTACGAACGCACGGTCAGATCCAGGTCGTCGATCGGCAGCGCGAACGACGCGATGTGATCCGCCTCGGCCGGCGACGGCCCGATCTCGATGCCCTCGGCCTCGACGTTGAGTTCGCGTGCCAGACCGAACAATTCGACCAGCGTCTTACCAGCCGACGCCAACGCGTCACGCGGGCCGATCGAGCTCTTGGTTTCGACGTCGAGGATCAGCTTGTCGAAGTCGGTGCGCTGCTCGACACGGGTAGCATCCACTTTGTAGGTCACCTTGAGTACCGGTGAGTAGATGGAATCGACTGGGATACGGCCGATTTCAGCGCCGGAGGCCTTGTTCTGCACGGCCGGTACGTAGCCGCGGCCACGCTCGACGACGAGCTCGATCTCGAGCTTGCCCTTGTCGTTCAGCGTCGCGATGTGCATCTCGGGGTTGTGCACGGTAACGCCGGCGGGCGGCACGATGTCACCGGCGGTGACCTCACCCGGGCCCTGCTTGCGCAGATACATCGTCACCGGCTCGTCCTCTTCGGAGGACACCACCAGGCTCTTGAGGTTCAAGATGATGTCGGTGACGTCTTCCTTGACACCTGGCACAGTGGTGAACTCGTGCAGCACGCCGTCGATGCGGATGCTGGTGACGGCCGCCCCGGGGATCGACGACAGCAGCGTACGGCGCAGCGAGTTGCCAAGCGTGTAGCCAAATCCCGGCTCCAGCGGCTCGATGACGAACTGCGAACGGTTGTCGTTGAGGACCTCTTCGGCCAGGGTGGGTCGCTGTGAGATCAGCATGGTGTTTCTTCTTCTCCTTCTCGGCACCCGCTATTTGATGCCGCTCAGGTGTCCTGCACCGGCTGGTGCAGGGGGCCTTACTTCGAGTAGTACTCGACGATCAGCTGCTCGGTGAGCGGCA
Source organism: Mycobacterium sp. (assembly GCA_035552835.1). Taxonomy (GTDB): domain Bacteria; phylum Actinomycetota; class Actinomycetes; order Mycobacteriales; family Mycobacteriaceae; genus Mycobacterium. The sequence goes on from DASZKQ010000051.1 coordinate 5,751, forward strand.
CCTCGATCTGCGCACGCTCGGGCAACTGGTGGATCAGGATGCGCTGGCGCTCCCCCACAACCTGCAGCCAGCTCGGGATCGGGCGCTCACCCGCGGTCTCCCGCGCGATCTGGAACGGCACCGAGTTCACCGACGTGTCCCGCACGTCGATGATGTCGTACTGCGACACCCGGTAGCTGGGGACGTCGACGCGCACGCCGTTGACCGTGAAGTG
>DASZKQ010000052.1:0-3804 GCA_035552835.1 Mycobacterium sp.
CTGGCAACCTTGACCCACGACGCCGACATCGAGCCCGACCCCGGCGCCCTCACCACCCTGAACGCCCTGGAACACCGCGTCGACACCGGCCACTGGTCGGCTTCGGCGGCCGCCCTGAACACGGCCGTGGCGCACAGCGGACTGGGCGCGGCCGAGCCTTATGTGACGTTCCGGCCGCCCGCATTGGCCAATGCGCGCAGCTGTCCGAGGTGGCCGGGAAGGGGATAGAGTCAATGGGCTCGCCCTGCCAGGTGACATCAGACTGGCCAGAGAGTCGAAAGATTCCGGGTGTAACACCACAGGGTCAATCGAGTGAGTGATACCCATTCGAGTCTTGATACCTCGATTGGGGGACTTTCACGGTTTCGCGTATCAGATTTGGCCCCTCCGAACGTCACACGGGTACAAAGCCGAAGACAGGAGGGTGATCATGACTACCAACACCGTTCACCACGAACAGGTCGCCGCTCTGCACGGCGCCGCGGCGCCGGTGCAGACCCGCTGGTCGTTCCGCAAGGACGAGCCGTTCGCCGTGACCGTGGCGTTCTGCGCCGAGCGGGGCCGCTGGGTGGAATGGATCTTCGCCCGGGACCTGCTGATCGAGGGCCTGACCGAGCCGGCCGGCATCGGTGACCTGCGGGTGCGCCCCGGTGTGGACGAGGACACCCTGACGCTGGAGATCAACTCGCCCAGCGGCAACGCGGTGTTCGAACTGGACCGCGCCGCGACCCTGGAGTTCCTGGCCTCGACCCTGGAACTGGTGCCCGCGGGGGCGGAGAGCGAGTACTTCGACCCGGACAAGCTGCTGGAGGAGATCAGCCAGGCCTGACCGTGCCGAAATCGTGCCTCCCCGAGGACGCCACGCTCACCTATTCTTTGGACGCCACGCAGTGCAGGCGGCGGCCCGCCGCGGGTGCGCGGCCGGTCCCGGAGAGTGGAGTGCCCGTGAGCGAGCAGGAGCGCACGACCGGCCCGGTCAGCGCCGAGGCCATGATCGCCGAGGCGCGCAAGGCGTTCTGGGTGATGTTCGGCGTGCTGGCCGTGATCTGGATCGTCCAGGTGTTCAACGCGCTGGACCACTACCAGCTGGATCAGGACTACGGACTGCGGGCGCGCAACCTGTCCTCGCTCCCGGAGATCTTCACCGCGCCGTTCCTGCACCTGAACTGGGCCCACATCGAGAGCAACTCCGGTCCGCTGTTCATTTTCGGCTTTCTGGCGGCGTACCGGGGCGTGTGGAAGTTTTTGTCGGTCTCGTTGCTGATCGTGCTCGGCGCGGGCCTCGGCGCGTGGTTCACCAACGCCGACGGCACGGTCGCGGTCGGCGCGAGCGGAGTGGTCTTCGGCTACTTCGGCTACATCCTGGTCCGCGGCCTGTTCGACCGGCGGCGGATCGACATCGCCATCGGCGTCGTGATGGCGCTGTGCTTCGCGTATCAGTTCACCGTGCTGGTGCCCACCCAGGAGGGCATCGACTGGCAAGGCCACCTCTTCGGCTTCATCACCGGTCTACTCGGCGGCTGGATCTTCCGCGACCGCCGCCGCAAGCCCACGCCGCCCATCCCCGAAGCCGCCCCCACCATCCAGCTCCCCAAACCGGACGCGACGCCGTAGTCCGACGACGCACGCAATCTCGCCGCGCCCACCGAAGAGCTTCTACGCTCATCGCGTTCATGAGCCGCGCAAGAAAGCGACGAGGACTCGGCGACCTGATCACTTGCTTCCGGACTAAATACCGCTGCCCACAAGGAAATTACCGCGCGCTCATTCCGCTCGCATGGAGAACGTGTCCGTACGAGCCGGTCGGCGGCTCGACGAGCAATGCCACGAGCCTCTGACTTACCGCCCGAACCGGTTCACTACGAGTCATGGTGTCGTGCGCGGCTTTGTCGGTCCACAACTCGGTAACCCAGATCGTGTCCGGCTCATCGAGCGTCGCAATGACGCTGTAGGAAACAAGTCCACTCGCATCACCCCCAACGCGCACGCTCTCCTTGATCAGCTCGACAACCTCATCGCGCTTGCCCGACTGAGCCGTCATCTTCCCGCAGACACCAAACATCTCGGCCTGAGCCATGACTCCCCCTCGATCACTGCCTGAAGATCACTGCCTGAACGAAAACGCCACCAGCCGGTTCGCCAGCAAAGCGAACCGAACACCGCGGGGGTCTGGGGGCCGTCCCCCCAGAAGACACAACGGGCGACCCATCTTCGCGTTCTCCGCGAACACGGGCGCGTCGGGCGAAGCCCGACATTCGGGGGTTTTGGGGGTCGTCCCCCCAATATTGCAACGAGCGAGGTGGTTCGCGCTATCCGCGAACACACCTCACCCGAGCGAGTGGGCCTAACGTGGCACAATCCGAACTCTTTGCTCCTCGTCGACGGCCCAGAGCTCACGATCCAACCACCCGCTCCCTGCCACACACTGTCAACCGACGGTAACCGGCGTTCCCGGCTCGACCAGAACCAGACCCAGCACCTCATCGCCAGCTACCAGGCCGGTTCGACCGTCTACGAACTCGCCGACGAGTTCGGCATCGAACGCCGCACCGTCAGCGCCATCCTCCACCGCCACGACGTACCCATGCGCCGCCGCGGCCTCACCAACGACCAAGTCAACGACGCCGAACGACTCTACGAACAGGGGTGGTCACTCGCCCGCATCGGCAACCACATGGACGTCACCGCCGACACCGTGCGCAAACGCCTCCTCGAACGCGGCATCACCATGCGCGACACCCAAGGACACACACGGACGGCCACCGAGGTAGGTGAGTCTCGATGACCAGGTCCATCGTCGGGCCGTCGGCCCGACCTGGGCCGGACACCGCACCCGTCGTGCAAGCCGTCACCGTCATCATGGGCGTTGTCGTCGGCCTCACCTTCCTCTTCGGCTTCGGCAACGTCCTCAACCTTGCGCTCCGTCTTGGCGTGCCGGTCTGGGTAGCTCCGCTCGTCGCACCTGCGGTGGACCTCTCGATCCTCGGGCTCCTACTCGGCATTCGGCACCTGGCTCTGGCTGGGGCGACAACCGCGCAGCTACGGCCTGCCCGTCGGCTGCTCATCTTCGCCAGCCTCGCCACCCTTGCTCTCAACATTGCCGACCCCCTGGTCACCGGCGCCTACGGCAAGGCCGCGTTCGATTCCGTCGGCCCGCTCCTGCTGATCGGCTGGGCCGAAGTCGGCCCCGGACTGCTGCAAGCCATCAGCACCATGACTGACCCACCGAGGGAGGCAATCGACGCACCGGCCAGCGGCATCGGTGCCGACACGGACGCCACCAGTACGAACATCGTCGCGACCGGGCAGCACGAAGGATCTTCACGCGATGCCGACAGCCGGCTGATGGCGGTCGCGTCCGACGGCGATCTGGTTAACCGCGCCCGGCACGAAGACGCCCGCCACTGGGCCGCCCACCAGCGACCCATCTCCGCCGAGACGCTCCGCAAGAACCTGCGCATCAGCGCGGCGCGCTCGCGCATGCTCGTCTCGATCGTCCGAGCCGAACGGTCCGGCGACCGAAACGCGGCCATGGCGGCGGTGGGTCATTCTCCGTCAGAATGATCAGTCGTCACGTTGTCGCACCCGCGTCGGCTCGTCGTCCATTCGACGATCAACCTGGCCAGCGCGTTCACCGCCTGGTCGTACTGCTCGGCGGTCATCGGCACGGTCTCAATCTGTTCGATCACGTAGTCCGGCCGACGGCCTTTGGCGCGGGAATCGTCACTCATGCCGCACATCATCAGCGGGCAGCGCAGTACCGGCCGGCATTGACGAATCACTCGTCTGGTCGATACGCAGCCG
>DASZKQ010000053.1:0-4514 GCA_035552835.1 Mycobacterium sp.
GGCGCGCAGGCGGTGTGTTGCAACACGTTTTCGACAAACACATTCACAATCACCGTTGCCACCGGGATGAGTTCGACCTGGGACCAGGCACCCAGGCACTCGGCGACCAATCCGCGGGCCTCGCGCAGGCTGGCAAGTGAGGCGGGCAGTTCCGCGCGAGCTCGCCGCCGGGCACGTCGACGGTCGTCGGTGAGAGCGCCCAACGCCGCCTCGACGGTGGGGTACACCGGCACGTAGCGCGTCACACCGGTACTTGCGATAGTTCTCCGGCGGCCGGCGTCCCCACATACCAGAATGACCGTAACGTCTGGCCAGGTGCTGACGTGCCAGCGCGCGCTGGTGAAAACTGACCAGGCGGAGGACACCGTGACGCCAAGGTCGTTGACATCGACGAGGACCGCTCGCGGTTCGTCCAACGCGGCCTTGATGATGGCGTCGCGCAGCTTCAGATATGTGGTGGTGTCGAGGACACCTTCGGCGATGAGCAGACAGGCGGTTCCCGCGGTTTCCGAGGAAACCGCCAGGTCGCTGACCGGCCTAGCCACTGGACTCCCGGTGTTTGTAGACGTCCGACAGCCGGCTGCCCAGGACCGACGTCGCATGCTCCGCCTCGTCGGCGATCGCCTGATACCGTTCGCGCAGCATCCCCGGATTGACTTGATCGGCCAGTCGGCGCGACAGCTTGACCTTTTCCTGCAAGCTGCGCATGGCGACCCACATCGCGCCCTCGACCTCATCGTCGCGTGCCCCGAGCAACGCATCGGTCGTCCAGGCATGACCCACGTGGCAGCGGTAATTGCCCTCGCTGACTGCGATCAGTGATCGATTGCAGTCCGGGCAGGTGTACCCGGATGGCGCGCCCAGCGCCTGGCTGTCGAATTCCGTCGCGAACCGTCGTGCCATGGCGATTCGATTTTCCAGCTCCATGCGGGCATCGGCTTCCATCTCGCGTTCCTCGAACGCACGATCCGCCAGTCGTTTGATCAGTGCGCCCACCTCGGCCGCCGCCACCTGGTGGTCGACCACGCCGGCTTCGACAGCGTTGCGCGGCATGGCGGGAAACAGCGCATCGCTGATTTTTTGGGCGATCGTCGTGCCGCCGCGCGACCGGATGGCGGCACATCCCAGCGTGCCGTCGTCGAGCACACCCGAGAGCAGGACACACACAGCGCGTTGACCGAAGGACAGGGCCACTGAGCGGAACAGCGCGTTGATCGCGGGTCGGTGGCCGTTTTCGGTAGGCCCCTCCGATAGGGCTATCCGGTCGTCGTAAACGAGCAAATGGCGATTGGGAACGGCGACTCGGATGGTGCCCGGCTCCAACGGCGCTCCATCGACGGCTGGCGCCGCCGGCAACGGCCCGTTGCGGTCCAGGATGTCGGCGAGCACGCTGGGGGCTCCGGCCGGCACGTGCAGCACCACCAGGACCGCATACGGAAGATCGCCCGGCAGCCCGGCCACGAAATGAGTGAGTGCATCGACGCCACCGGCGGAGGCGCCGACCGCGACCACATTGAGCGGGTTGTTTTCGACTGCCATCGCACTTGCCACCATGCCCGGGGTACCCACAGGGCTGCATCGGCAACCCCGTCTATCAGGGTGTGTACAGACTACGCGTGCCCGCGGCAAGAGGCGAGGCCTGACGATCCGCCGCCGCCCCGGTTTACCGTTGGGGCAGCACGAGTTCGACGTCTGCCGGCGCAAACGGCGGCGCACCCACCCCGGCGATCGAGTACGTGCCTTGCGGAGTTTCTTCGATGATGCGCGCCGACGCGCTACGCTCGCCCACCGTCAAGGTCCCCGTTCGGGCGCGCGCCAGGTCTGCCGGTAGCGGATCGAAAACGGTTCCCTGCCAGTGATATTGGCCGTCAATCGGGTCGACATGGCCAGCCAGCCGGACGCGCACCTGTTCTGAGGTTTCGGCCACGGTTAGGGTTGCCGGGCCGTCGTAGATGTCGTCGTGCACACCCTCTGACGACACCAGGTCGAACGCCGACGCCACCAGACGACGAGATGGGCCGCGCAGGTGGACCCGGTCGTTGAACACCTGTTGACTGCTGCGGCGCACCTCGATGCGGGCGTGTCCTTTCATGAGCTGCAGGCATTCGACGACGTGGCGCACCGCCGCCTCGAAGTCCGGTCCGCCGACCAAGAAGTAATTCGGGAAGCCGTGTAGTGCCACCCCGAGGTAGGGCTCCGTGCCGCCGGTCCAGGCCTGTTGGATGGTCACGCCGCGGGCACCGACCAGGGTGTCCTGCGGGAGTCCGGCCCGGACGGAGAACCCGGTGCCGTAGACGATGGCGTCGGCGTCGTGATGGACACCGTCGGCGGTCCGGATGCCCGCCGCTGTCAGCTCGACGATGGGCGATGCCACCAGCTCGGGCCGGCGACGCAGGTGATTTTTGGCCCGTCGGGCCGGGCGGATAGCCCGGCGTGGCGGAAGCGGAAAAACCTTGACCCTGGCCCCCGATCTGGCCAGCCTGCCGATCAACTGCCCGGCGGCCGCGTCGGCGCCGATCACCGCGACGCGTTGGGCCGCGGGGTCGAAATCGGCGGGGGGTGTCGCCGCATGGAACGAGACACCGCGAAAGTTCCTGCGGCCGAGTAGATCTGGAACCCACGGGACCAATGGGGACTTGCAGGTGACTACTACCCGGCCGCGGCAGGTCTGGCCGTCGGCGGTGGTCAGCGTCCAGGTGTCGGTGTCGTCGTCGAACACCGCGCTGATCACCTCGCCGTCCAGCGTCGGGAAGCCGGCCAGATCGCCGCCGACAACGATGACGTCGTGGGTCACAGGAACTTGGTGCGCGTCCAGCCGCGACGCGCGATCGGGCCCATCAGATCGACCTCGGTCAGGAATTCGGCCAGCGGAGCGAAGCCCGCCACCTGGACTTCGTGGCGATGCGCGCTGTTGCGCGCTGCCCTACGGGCCCGCCGGCCGTCCAGGCCGGCGCGCCGATAGGGGATCGGGTTGCTGAACAGGTAACGGAAGAACCAGCCGCCCAGGCCGTTGACGTTGCCGACGAACCACCGCTCCGGCCGTCGCATCTGCGGTGCCCGCTTGCGCAGGCCGTCGCGCGCGAACTGGATGTGGCGGGCCTCTTCGGCGACGTGAATTCGCATCAGCCGCTGGATGATTGGCTGCAGTTCGGGGTCGTCCATCATCTGGCGCTGCAGCGAGTCGAAGATCTCCTCGCCGATCAGCGCAGCAACCCACAGCACCGACCCGCGGAAAAAGAACGGCAGGGTGTTGATGATGATCCGGTGGTAGAGCCGCGGTCGAACGGGCTTGGCGCCGACCCGCTCGATGGCTTTGCCGAACATCACCATGTGCCGGGTTTCGTCGCCCAGCTCGGTGAGCGCGTAGTGCGATGCCCGGCTGGTGGGGTCTGTGTGCATGAGCTTGCGCAGCAACGCCTGATTCAGGATGTTCTCGAACCAGATACCGGCCGACAGGGTATTCACCAGTTCCTGACGGGACAGCTCGATGCGCTGAGCGCGGGTCATCTCGTCCCAGATCGGCGTGCCGTACAGCGACACGGTTCTCGGTGGCAGATAGAACTTATCCGGGTCCAGCGGCGCGTCCCAGTCGATGTCGACCACCGGGACATAGGACTTCTTGACCGATCCCCTGAGCAGCCGTTCGGAGAACTCTTCACGACTGGGGCCAACCGGCTTCACCGGAGTAGTCATGGGCGGCGCTCCTCCTCATTGCTGAAGATGTCGCTACCGATGGTACCGGGTACCGGCGGTTGCGACTAGTTCCTCGTTTGCGATCCACGCCGGAGTAGGTTCGGCCCATGGGACCTTTTGTCATCCGCGCCGCGTTGACGGGATTTGCCCTCTGGGTGGTCACCCTCTTCGTTCATGGGCTCAGCTTCGTCGGCGGCGACACCAGGCTGCAGAGGGTCGGGATCATCTTCGTGGTCGCGGTGATCTTCGGTCTGGTCAACGCGTTCATCAAACCGATCGTGCAGATCCTGTCGATCCCGCTCTACATCCTGACGTTGGGCCTGATCCACATCGTCATCAACGCGCTGATGCTCATGCTCACGGCGTGGATCACCGCTCACACCACTCACTGGGGCCTGGCGATCGACCATTTCTGGTGGACCGCGATCTGGGCCGCGATCGTCTTGTCGATCGTCAGTTGGGTGCTGTCGCTGGTGGTCCGTGACGTGAGGCGCACAGCTCGGCGCTGACCGGCACACTGGATGCATGCCTGAACTGCCCGAAGTCGAAGCGCTGGCCGACTACTTGCGTCGCCATGCCGTCGGCAGGACCATCGGGCGCGTCGACGTCGTCGCGTTCTCGGTGCTCAAGACCTTTGACCCGCCGATCAACGCGCTGCACGGCTTGACCGTTACCGGCGCCGACCGGTGGGGCAAATATCTCGGTTTGCGGGCAGGCGAGCTGATCTTGATCACCCATCTGTCCCGGGCCGGCTGGCTGCGGTGGTCGGACAAGCTGGCCGCCGCACCGCTGCGGCCCGGCAAAGGCCCGATTGCGCTGCG
>DASZKQ010000054.1:0-5845 GCA_035552835.1 Mycobacterium sp.
CGAGCACAACGGTTGGTTGAGTTCGACGTCGTCGCCGACCGCGACGCGCCAGCACGACAGCGTCACCTCTTCGAGGCCCTCGCCTAGGTCTGGTACCACGAACACCTTGACTCGATCAGGCGGGTTCACGGCTGCTCCAGCACGCGCTCTACGCAATCCAGCAGTCGATCGGGACCGGGCAGCCACAACTTCTCCAGTCGCGCCGGCGGGTAGGGAGTGTCAAACCCGCAGGCGCGCAACACCGGTGCTTCGAGCTCGTAGAACATCTCTTCTTGGATGCGAGCGGCCAGCCCTGCGCCGTAGCCCAGGCTTCGCGGCCCCTCGTGCAGCACCACGCACCGCCCGGTGCGGCGAATCGACGCGGCGACGGTGTCGAAATCCAGTGGCACCAGCGATCGCAGGTCGACGACCTCAAGGCTCCAATCATGTTGCCGGGCCGCCATTTCAGCGGCTGACAACGCCGTGCCGACTAGGCCACCGTAGGTCAGCACGGTGACGTCGGTGCCGGCGCGGCGAACCGCCGCCTGCCCGATCGGAAGTCCGGGCCGGGTGGTGTCGACGACCTCGCGCCCCCAGTAACGTCGCTTGGGCTCTAAAAACATCACCGGGTCCGGACACGCGATAGCGTGGCGCAGCAGCCAGTAGGCGTCCGATGGTGTGGACGGGACCACCACCTTCAGACCTGCGGTGTGCGCCCAGTAGGACTCGGTAGATTCCGAATGATGCTCGACGGCACCGATACCGCCGAACGACGGTATTCGGACGGTGACCGCCATGTTGATTTCGCCGCGGGTGCGAGTTCGGTACTTCGCCAGGTGGCTGACCACCTGATCGAAGGCGGGATAAGCGAACCCATCGAACTGGATCTCGGGGACCGGCACGAAACCGCGCAGCGCCAAGCCCACCGCAATGCCGATCACCGCGGACTCAGCCAGCGGGGTATCGAAGCAGCGGTCTGAGCCGAATGTTTCGGTGAGTCCCTCGGTGACCCGGAAAACGCCGCCAAGTGTCGCCACGTCCTCGCCGAAAACCAGCACCCGGTCGTCGGCGGCCATCGCGTCATGCAATGCGTGGTTGAGCGCCTGAACCATCGTCAGGGGCGTGGCAATGAAGGCGTCGTCTGCAGCGGGTCGGGTCGGGGGTTCGGCGATCTGAGTCATCACGCGTCCCGGCGGATTTCACTGCGCAACTGTTGACGTTGCGCTTCGAGTCCGGGCGTCATTTCGGCGTAGACCGTGGTAAAGACCTCGTCGATGTCGATGTCGGGTGCTGCGAACACCGCATCGCGCAGGTCGGCCCGCAGCCGCGTGTACCGGGCGGTGACCCGGTCTTGGAGCCGCTGCGACAACAGTCCCTTGCTGGCCAGATAGGTCCGGTAGCGCGGGATGGGGTCCAGCAGCTGCCACCGGTCCAGTTCTTCCTGGCTACGGTATCGCGTCGGATCGTCCGAAGTGGTGTGCGGGCCAAGCCGGTACGTGATCGCCTCAATCAGCGTCGGCCCTTCGCCGGCTCTCGCCCGGGCGGCGGCTTCGGCCATCACCGCGTAGCACGCCAGCACGTCGTTGCCGTCCACCCGGACGCCGGGCATGCCATACCCGATCGCCTTGTGCGCGATCGACGGCGCGGCAGTCTGGCTGCGCAGCGGTACCGAGATCGCCCACTGGTTGTTTGCACGTAAAACACACTCGGCGCTTTGAACACCGCCGCGAAGTTCAGTGCCTCGTGCACGTCGCCCTCGCTGGTCGCGCCGTCGCCGAGAAACGCCACCGTCATCGCGTCCTCGCCGAGCCGCTGGGCAGCCATCGCAGCACCGACGGCATGCAGCGTCTGGGTGCCGACCGGAACCGATATCGGAGCGCAGCACTTTTTGGTGAAATCCAGCCCGCCATGCCATGTTCCGCGCCAGGCGGCACCGACATGCCCGGGTGGGATACCGCGTACGAGATAAACACCCAATTCCCGGTACTGGGGAAACAGCCAATCGGTTTTGCGCAGGCAAGCCGTCGCACCGACCTGCGCTGCCTCTTGGCCGCAGCACGATGCGAACAGTGCTAATTCACCCTGTCGCTGCAGATTGACAAATTCGGCATCCACCTCGCGGGTGACCACCATCATCTCGTAGAGCCAGCACAGCGTCTCCGCCGGCAGCGCGCGGCTATAGCGGGCTTCTGCCGTGGGTGTCCCATCGGGTGCGACGAGTTGCACCGGCTCGAGGTCGACACTCATCGGCGTCAGAGCAGCTTCAGCCATACTGCCTCCAACCAACGGCTGACGCAGGTGTGCGGCGGGTCAGAGCAAACCCGAAAGACCGCGACTGTTATGAGCTGACGTCAGCCGCCAGCTGCACAATCCGCTCGGCTCGCCGCAACACGGGCGCATCTACCATTATGCCCTCAAATGCGAAGACACCGCGTTCATCGGCGGCTGCGGCAAGAACATGTCGCGCCCACTGCACCTGGTCGGGGGACGGCGCATAGCCTGCCCGTATCACCGGTAGCTGGCCGGGGTGGATAGCAACCTTCGCGTCGAAGCCCACGGCAACCGCGTCGTCGACTTCGGCGCGCAGCCCGTCGAGATCTTTGATGTCGAGATAGACCGAATCCAGAGCTACCCGACCGTGCGCCTTGGCAGCCAACAGCGATTGCGAGCGGACGTGACGGGCGACCTCACGGTATGTCCCGTCCGGATAGCGGTTCGCGGTACCGCCGAGCGCCGCGAACAAATCCTCAGCGCCCCACATCACCGCGACGGCGTTGTCCACGGATACCGTCTCGGTGACGGCCAAGGCGCCCATCGGGGATTCGACCAGGACAATGACGTGCAGCGGTGCCAACACTCTGACCTGTTCTGGCGCTTCGCATTTAGGCAACATCACGGTGTCATAGCCGGTGCGTTTGAGGGTCTCCAGGTCGAGTTGCTGGTCGGCGGTGCCGAACTGGTTGACGCGCACCACGGTGCGGGCCGGGTCGAGTTGAACGTCGACGAGCGCCTTCCGCGCAGCAGGCCGATCGGCGGCGGCGCATCCGTCCTCGAGGTCGAGGATCACGATATCCGCTGCGGCCGCGGCCTTTTGGAAACGCTCAGGACGATCAGCCGGGCAAAAAAGCCATGCCGGCCCGGGATTCTGCAGGCCCATCAGTCGTTGGCCTCGGCCGGCCGCATCCGCACCAGGGTCTTGCGGCTCGCGGTGGCGACAACGTCACCGTGCTGATTTCGACCGGTATGCGCAAACGTCACGATGCCCTCCCCCGGACGCCTCTTGGATACCCGCTTGTCGGTGATCACCGTCTCGGCGTACAGCGTGTCGCCATGGAACAGCGGCTTGGGGAACGCGATCTCGGAGAAGCCGAGGTTGCCGACGATGGTGCCTTGGGTCAGCTGGGCGACCGACAATCCGACCAGGGTCGACAGGGTGAACATCGAGTTCACCAATCGCTGATTGAACGGCGGCAGCGCGTCGGAGAACGCGGCATCCAGGTGCAGCGCTTGGGTGTTCATGGTCAAAGTCGTGAACAACACATTGTCGGCCTCAGTAATGGTTCGCCCCGGCCGATGCAGGTAACGCACGCCGGTCTCGAATTCTTCGAACCACAACCCGCGCTGGATTACCGTCTTGATTGGCTGCGCACCGCCCGTCTTGCTCACAGCCCAACCTCTCGCGCGATCAGCATCAACTGCACTTCGCTGGTGCCCTCACCGATTTCCAGGATTTTGCTGTCCCGGTAGTGGCGGGCGACGGTGAATTCGTTCATAAATCCGTAGCCGCCGTGGATTTGGGTGGCGTCACGCGCGTTGTCCATCGCCGCCTCACTGGCCACCAACTTGGCGATTGCCGCCTGCTTCTTGAACGGCTTACCGGCCAGCATCAGCGCCGCGGCGTCGTAATAGGCGGTGCGGGCGGTGTGGGCGCGAGCCTCCATCCGCGCGATCATGAATGCGATGGACTGATTTCGGCCGATCGGTTGACCGAAGGCTTCGCGTTCCTTTGCGTACTTGACACTCTCGTCGACGCAACCCTGCGCGGCCCCGGTGGACAATGCGGCGATCGCGATACGGCCCTCATCGAGAATGCGCAAGAAGTTGGCATAGCCGCGACCTCGTTCGCCGAGCAGGTTCTCTTGGGGCACGCGCACGTCGTCGAAGCTCAGCGGATGGGTGTCGGAGGCGTTCCAGCCGACCTTGTTGTAGGCCGGCTCCACGGTGAACCCCGGCGTGGGTACCGGCACCAGGATCGATGAAATCTGCTTTTTGCCGTCCTGCTCGCCGGTCACCGCGGTGACCGTCACCAGCTTGGTGATGTCGGTGCCGGAGTTGGTGATGAACTGCTTGGAACCGTTGATCACCCAATGGCCGTCGTCGAGATGCGCGGTGGTCTTGGTTGCGCCGGCATCGGTGCCGCCGCCGGGCTCGGTCAGCCCGAACGCGCCTAAGGCGCGGCCACTTGCCAACTGCGGCAACCATTCCTGCTTCTGTGCGTCGGTGCCGAACCGGTATACCGGCATGGCGCCCAGCGACACACCGGCTTCCAAGGTGATCGCGACGCTTTGGTCGACCTTGCCAAGTTCCTCCAGGGCCAGGCATAGGGCGAAGTAGTCGCCGCCCATTCCGCCGAACTCTTCGGGGAAGGGAAGTCCGAATAGGCCCATCTCAGCCATCCCGGCAACCACCTCGTATGGGAACGAGTGCTCGGCGTCGTGCTGCGCGGCCACCGGTGCGACGACGCTCTGGGCGAAGTCACGGACCGTCTTGGCCAATTGTTGGTACTCGTCAGGGAGCGTCGCGGTGGATAAAAATTCGGTCATGACGCGCCATCCTCTGCTTTTGATGCTTCTGGTATTTCCTTGGTGTTCACGGTAATCCGGGCCAGCGGCTGGCCGACCTTGACCTGGTCGCCGGCGGAGACGAGAAGTTCAACCACGCCGTCGACGGGTGCCGCCAGCGCGTGCTCCATCTTCATCGCCTCGACCGTCACGACAACGGTTCCGGCCTCGACTTCAGCGCCATCGTCGATGCCCACCGCGACGACCGTCCCGGGCATCGGGGTGGTCAATTCAGCGTCGCCGCTCTGCTCGTCATCCGGGCGCACGGGCGCCTCGTGAACCTCCTCGAGCACCGCGGTGGCGCCGGCGCCGGCCAACCAGATCTTGCTGCCAGCCGTGGCGACGGTGTAGTCGCTGCGCAGCCCGTCCAATGTCACGGTGAGGCGGTCACCTGTCAGAGCGGCTTGCAGCGAACATGATTCGCCATCCTCGATGCGGACATTGGCAGATCCCGGGGCACCGGTGATGTGGACGTGGTCGGTGCGGTCGCCGGCCCGCAGCCGGATGCTTACCGGCGCATTGGCCCCGACGCGCCACCCGGATGGCACCTCCCACAGGTCGGTGCCCGGCGCGGGAAAGAGCCGCAACCAATAGAATGCCGCCGCGGCGATGAAGTGTTCGTCGGTCGGCGCCGCCGCGACGAAATCGCCGGCCCGTCGGTCCAACAGCCCAGTGTCGAGCCGACCGGCGGTGACGTCCGGATCGGCCAGCAGGAACCGGGCGAACTCGACATTGGTGACGACGCCGAGCACCGCGGTGTCCGCCAGGGCCTGATCGAGGGTGCGCAGCGCGGCGGCCCGATCCGCGCCATGCGCGACCACCTTGGCCAGCATCGGGTCGTAGTCGCTGCCGACGACCATCCCCGCGGACAGGCCCGAATCGACCCGCACTCCTGCCGCGTCCGGCTCCACCAACGCCAGCACATCGCCGCCGGTGGGCAGAAAGCCGTGCGCAGGGTCCTCGGCGTAGACCCGCGCTTCAATCGCGTGCCCCTGCAACGCAATATCCGTTTGACTTATGGTCAG
>DASZKQ010000055.1:0-5692 GCA_035552835.1 Mycobacterium sp.
GGGTGCTCACCAGCTTCGTGGGCACCGCACCGCTGGCTGCCGAGATGAAGGCTTTCATCGAGTCGTGTCTGAGCGTGCATGTCGTCGACGGCTACGGTCTCACCGAGGTCATGATGGTGACGATGGACGGTGTCATCAGACGCCCGCCGGTGATCGACTACAAACTCGTCGACGTTCCCGAGCTGGGGTATTTCGCGACCGACAAGCCGCATCCGCGCGGCGAGCTGTTGGTGAAGTCCGCATCCCAGACGCCCGGCTATTACAAGCGCCCGGAGGTGACCGCCGGGGTTTTCGACGAGGACGGTTACTACCGGACCGGTGACGTGATGGCCGAGATCGCGCCGGACCAACTCGCCTACGTCGACCGGCGCAACAACGTGCTGAAGCTCGCCCAGGGCGAGTTCGTGGCCGTCGCACACCTGGAATCGGTATTCGCCGGCGCGGCGCTGGTGCGACAGGTCTTCGTTTACGGCAACAGCGAACGTCCCTACCTGCTGGCCGTCGTCGTGCCCACCGCCGATGCGCTGCGGCAATTCGTCGGCGACGATGCCGGGCTCAAAGCCGCGCTGGCCGAGTCGTCGCGCCAGACCGCGAGAACCGCCGAATTGCAGTCCTACGAGCTGCCGGCCGACTTTCTGGTCGAGTCCGAGCCCTTCAACACCGATAACGGTCTGTTGTCGGGGGTTGGAAAATTGTTGCGGCCCAAGCTCAAAGAACACTACGCCGAACGGCTCGAGCAGCTCTACGCCGATCTTGCTGCCAACCGGGTCGACGAATTGCGCGCGCTGAGAGCAGCCGCGGCCGACCAGCCGGTGCTCGACACATTGACCCGCGCAGCGCAGGCCTTACTTGGCGCCGGCGGCACGCCGGAACCCGAAGCGCAGTTCACCGATCTCGGCGGTGATTCATTGTCGGCGTTGACCTTTTCTAACCTGCTGGGCGACATCTTCGGAGTCGAGGTGCCCGTCGGGGTGATCATCAATCCGGCGGGCAACCTGCGACAGCTCGCCGACTACATCGACGCCGAACGTAGCGCTGGAACTAAACGGCCCACTTTCACCACCGTGCACGGGGCCGGCGCCACCCAGATCCGGTCCGCTGAACTGACTCTGGATAAGTTCATCGATGCGCAGACCCTGGCTGAGGCGCCGTCGCTGCCGTCGACCACTGGTGAACCGCACACCGTTCTGCTCACCGGCGCCAACGGTTACCTTGGCCGCTTCCTGTTACTGGATTGGCTGCAACGGCTCGCCGAGACAGACGGAAAGCTGATCTGCATGGTCCGCGGCAGTGACCCGCAATCCGCCGCAGGACGCCTTGAAGCGGTGTTCGACAGCGGGGATGCGGAATTGCTGGCGCGGTTCCGGGAATTGTCGGCCGACCGCCTCGAAGTGGTCGTCGGCGATATCGGCGAGCCGAATCTTGGCTTGGATCAAGCAACTTGGGAGCGGCTAGCGCAAACGGTAGATTTGATTGTGCATCCGGCCGCCCTGGTCAACCACGTCCTACCGTATGACCAGTTGTTCGGCCCGAACGTTGTTGGCACAGCGGAGCTCATCCGGCTGGCGATCACATCTCGGATCAAGCCGGTGACCTACCTATCGACCGTGGCGGTGGCATTGTCCGTCGATCCGGCTGATTTCGTCGAAGACGGCGACATTCGCGACGTCAGCCCGGTGCGACCGATCGACGACTCGTATGCCAACGGGTACGCGAACAGCAAGTGGGCGGGCGAGGTATTGCTTCGCGAGGCGCACGACCTGTGCCGGCTGCCGGTGGCGGTGTTCCGCTCCGACCTGATCCTTGCGCACAGCCGTTATGCCGGCCAGCTCAACGTGCCCGACGCGTTCACCCGGCTGATATTCAGCTTGCTGGCGACAGGGATCGCGCCGCGCTCGTTCTATCAAACCGACGCGGCCGGCAACCGACCGCGGGCGCATTACGACGGTCTGCCCGTCGACTTCGTCGCGGAATCGATCACCACGCTCGGCGAGCAGTGTGCGACAACGCCATCCGGGGAATTCCGGTCCTTCGACGTGATGAACCCGCACGACGACGGGATCTCGCTTGACGTGTTTGTGGACTGGCTTATCGACGCCGGCCATCATATCCAGCGCCTCGACGACTACGCCGACTGGCTCGCGCGCTTCGAAACCGCACTGCGCGCGTTGCCGGAAAAGCAACGCCAATACTCGGTACTGCCGTTGCTGGGCGCCTACCGGAAACCGGAACACCCGCTGCTGGGTGCGCCCGCACCCACGGAGGTGTTCCGCGACGCCGTACAGGCAGCGAAAATCGGTGCAGACGAGGATATTCCGCATCTGTCAGCTCCCCTGATCGAGAAATACGTCACCGATCTGGAGCACCTCGGGCTGCTGGCGACTCAGCCTTAAAACCACATACCAAAAAGGAGTCCAGCATGACAGCAACCAAAGCCCGCGCGGTCCGTTTCGACGGCTACGGCGGGCGCGATGTCCTGTACGTCGCCGATATCGATGTGCCCGCGCCCGGTAAAGGCGAGGTGCTCGTCGAGGTTCGCGCCGCCGGGATCAATCCCGGTGAGGCGGCCATCCGCACCGGCGCACTGCATGAGCAGTTCCCCGCCACCTTTCCCTCCGGCGAAGGCAGCGACCTGGCCGGCGTTGTCGTCGAGATCGGGGACGGGGTAAGCGATTTCGCCGTCGGAGACGAGGTCCTCGGGTTCAGCTTTCAGCGTTCCAGTCACGCCACTCACACCGTCGTCCCAGTCGACCAGCTGATCCACAAGCCCCCCCAGCTGAGCTGGGAGGCCGCCGGCTCTCTCTACGTCGTCGGTGCCACTGCCTACGCGGCAGTTCGCTCGGTGGCGCCGCAGCCGGGCGAGACGGTCGCGGTCTCTGCCGCGGCCGGCGGTGTCGGCAGCCTGGTCGTGCAGTTGTTGGCGCTTCGCAACCTGCGCGTGCTGGGCATTGCGTCGGCAAGCAACGCCGAGTGGCTGCGCGCTCATGGCGTCACCCCGATCGAATACGGCGACGGGTTGGGCAGGCGACTGCGGGAGGCCGCACCGGACGGTATCGACGCCTTCATCGACCTGTTCGGACCGGACTATGTTCAGCTCGCCGCCGACCTCGGGGTTGCGCCCGAACGCATCGACACCATCATCTCCTTCGCGAAGGCCGCCGAGGTCGGCGCAAAGACTGAGGGCAGCTCCGAGGCATCAACGCCGGCGGTGCTGAAAGAGATCGCCGACCTGATCGCCTCCGGCGCAGTCGACTTCGACGTCGCCGCAACCTACCCGCTGGACCAAGTCGCCGACGCTTTTGCAGAGCTCGAGCCGCGGCACACCCATGGCAAAATCGTTTTGCTGCCCTGAGATTCTCCTCACCCGATGCCGGCCTGGACGATCTTGACCACCAACATCACGCACGCGACAACCAGGTAGCTGCGCAGCGTGAACAGCCCCGCCCGACGCAGCGGCGATATGGCTGGCCGCTCCAGCGTCGCGAGCGCTGGCGTGTTCCATCGCGCGCGGACCTGATTGCGGAAGGCTTTGAGTTCGGCACGTGTCAGCTTCGGGAGCTCTTCGAGTTCCTCCACCTGGTCCAGGTCCAGCGCGCCGAACGGCACGGTGTCTTCCAACTCGCGTCGCTGCGAGGACCAACCGACGGCGAAGATGATGGCACCACCCACCACGCCCAGCCCCACGGCAACGCCGAGGCCGGTCACCAGAGTTGCGGTGGGCAGGTTGGGGAAGAACGTCACCGCCGTCAACATCAGCGACAGCACCACCAGCGACCAGACGATCATCCACGCGATGGCGTTCTCGCGGAAGGTGTTCGCCCATGGGCCCATCACCGGGCGGTCGTTGCACAGCAGCACCAAAAATACTGTCGCCGAGGGCAATAGCACACCGGCGAGAGCCTGCACACCCTGAGTGATCAGACCGAGAACGTGATCGGGGCTGAACGCGACGCCAGCCGAGACCGCAAGCAGCACAGCGTAACTGCCGTAGAACAGCGGTGCCTCGGTGATCTTCCAATGCAACGAATGCGGTTTGCCCATCGCATCACCAAGCGCGTAGGTGGTGGACAACCCGACGCAGTTGGCGCCGATCAACGACGCGTCCAACAGAATGATCGCGAACAACACGCCGACGGTGTGCCCCGCATGAGCCGAAAGGTGAGTTGCGACCGCTCCGGCGTCGGTGAATTTCCCGGCCTCTTCGGTACCGCCCAGCCCGAACGCGGTGGCTGCCATCAGCGCGATCGCCCCGCACATCACGCCGACAATGCCGATGACCAAATCGGCGCGCCCGTACGGGATCCAGCGTGGCGTGATGCGCTTGTCGACGACGTTGGACTGCTGGAAGAACAACTGCCAGGGCGCCACCGTGGTGCCCACAATCGCCATGATGACCATCAGCACTATGGCGTCCGGGTCGCCAGGCAACGAGGGAATCAGTCCGTGCATGCTGGCGCCGACGGTGGGGTGCACCGACAATACGACCGGGACGATCGCCACGTTCACCGCGATAAGCACGAACATCAGCTGCTCCCAACGCCGGAACGAACCTCCGGCTACCACCGCGAACAGCAGCACCGCGGCGGCCGGTATCGCGATGGTCTTGGGGCAGCCCAGAAATCCGAGTGCCAGCGACACCCCGATGAATTCGGTGACGATCGTCAGGGCGTTGAGGATCAACAGATCGCCGACGCTGAACGCGCCCCAGAACTTTCCGAACCGCTCGAAGATCAGCCGCGCGTGGCCGACCCGGGTGACCGCGCCCAACCGGAGCACCATCTCCTGGTTGACATAGAGCACCGGGATCAGCAGCGCCAGTGTCCACAGCAGCTTCATGCCGTAGTTCTGTCCCGCCTGCGTGTAAGTCGCGACGCCACCGGCGTCGTTGTCGCCGACCATCACGATCAGTCCGGGTCCACTAATAACCATCAGCATCCGAAGCCGTTGCCACCAGCTACGACCGGGCCTGGCATCCCGGTCGATACGACCGAAGGCGCCGACGATGTCGCCGACGTGCGCCGAATCCAGCACCGCCGACCCGGACGGTGTGGCCTGCGGAGCGGCGCCCTTGGTGGTCGTCGGAATGCCGACGGTTGTCTGAGGGGAGATGGAAGTCATCGGCTCCTCGCTATCTGGAATGGGGATGCAGCTGTTGGTGGGTACGTCAGAAATGTTGCGGACGCGACAGGGTCAGGGCAGGCGGAGCCAACGCACGACGCAGCGCATCCGCGTCGAACGTGTCAGCAGCGGTAACGGTCGCTAGGAGGCGGACGCCCGCCTTGCGAAGCCGTGATCACCGTCGGCGGAATTCAGCACATACAACGGCTTCTTGCCAATCCGGCTGCGGTAATACGACCAGGGCGGGCGCTGCTCTTCCGGAAGGCCCACCATCTGGTCGAGCAAGTTGGCGGCGTGCAGCGCAACGGCGACATGACGCTGGACACGCCCTAGGTCGCTGAAGGCCCTGAACATGTCATCGCAGCCGGCGCGCGGAACGGTGCTTTCCGAGAGCAACTCCAGTGCCTCGAGGAGAGCAGCACGGACATCTCCGCACGCGCGGTGGATCTGGCGCTCCGGATTAGGCCGAGCCATCACTGCCTCCTCGATTTGCCTGTGCAACAAGAAATTCCATGATCGTCTCCTGTGGGAGCCCGCCCGATTACCACACGCCATGTCAACCGCTGAGCGAGTT